>CAZQLI010000162.1:0-4902 GCA_964594145.1 uncultured Sphingomonas sp.
GCGGATATGCTCGGGCATGTCGGCATTGACCC
The DNA here is from genome assembly GCA_964594145.1 of uncultured Sphingomonas sp. Classification (GTDB taxonomy): domain Bacteria; phylum Pseudomonadota; class Alphaproteobacteria; order Sphingomonadales; family Sphingomonadaceae; genus Sphingomicrobium. Next base: position 33 of record CAZQLI010000162.1, read on the forward strand.
GCTGGTGGCCCGCGGTCGCGACCGTGTCGCCCTCGCAGAAGGGGCGGCCGGCAAAGCTCCGCTTCAGCGCCTGGGCTGAACCATGAAGCCGGACATTATTCTGCGCGGGCGCAAATATGACCTTCGTTGCCGGCTTGGAGCTTGCCTTCTGGATCTCGACATAATCGCCCGAGCCGACTCCGGCATTGGCGCGCTGCAGGCCATCAAGGCGGATGATGTCGAGCCCGGCATCCTCGCTGTAGGGCCCAAGCGCCCGGGCCGCGGTGGCGCGCTTGCCAACGATTTCGATCACGTCGCCCTCGCTTAAGCCAAGCTCCTTCATCAGCTTGACGGGGAGGCGGGCTACGCCATGGCCGCTGTCGATCGGTGGCAAATGTGCGACCTGAACGCGCCGGACCAGAGTATCAACCGTCGCCATCGGAAATCCTTCATCCCAAGATCGTTCGACATGCCCCGTGACTCGCAGCCATAGGAACGGCGGCGGGGGCTCCAAGTTCAATCTGGGGGCGAAACGAGCCGAAAAAAAGGGCCGGGCGTCGCCGCCCGGCCGAAGTATCAGGAGAGGATGCCTGTAAAGGCCCGATCCTTATCGCACTGCACAATATATTTCGCAAGTGCGAATTCGCAGGTGCGGAATGAATTTTCGAGCCTTCCGGTCCGCCGTGCCTCCATGGGGGCGGCGCGCTGGTCACAGGGGATCGTAAATGTTAATTGAACCAGCTCGGAGGAGACGCCTGGACGGATGGAACGGCGGTTATCAGCAATCCTGGCTGCCGATGTGGTCGGCTACAGCCGGCTGATGGGCGCAAATGAGGTCGGAACGCTCACCAGCCTCAAGAAACATCGTGCCGAGCTGATCGACTCGGCAATCGCCGAGCACCAGGGGCGGATCGTGAAGCTGACCGGCGATGGAATCCTCGTCGAATTCCCGAGCGTGGTGAACGCCGTGGACTGCGCCGCCGGGATCCAGCGCGGAATGAAGCAGCGGAACGCAGACGTGGCGCAGGACCGCAGGATCGAGTTCCGGATCGGCGTCAATCTCGGCGACGTGATCGTCGATGACGACGACCTTTTCGGCGACGGCGTCAACGTCGCCGCGCGACTCGAAAGCGTTGCCCGCCCGGGCGGGATCGCGGTCTCCCAGTCGGTGAGGGACAATGTCGGCAACCGCCTCGACCTCAAGTTTGAAGATATCGGCGACCAGCAGCTCAAGAACATCGAGTTCCCGGTCCGGGTCTATAACGTCCTGTTCGAAGAGGCATCGCCCCGGGCCAACGGGCGCCCGGCGCCGGAACCCGAGGGAGAAAGACCCTCGATCGCGGTCCTTCCCTTCAACAACATGAGCGGCGACCCCGAGCAGGAATATTTTTCCGACGGGATCACCGAGGACGTCATCACCGACCTCAGCAAGGTCTCCGGCCTGTTCGTCATCGGGCGCAACACCTGTTTCGGCTACAAGGGGATGTCGCCCCAGCTTCAGCAGGTGGCGCAGGACCTCGGCGTCAAGTTCATCCTCGAAGGGAGCGTCCGCAAGGCCGGAGCCCGGGTGCGGGTCAATGCCCAGCTGATCGACGGCGCCAGCGGAGGCCATCTCTGGGCGGACCGCTACGACCGCGACCTCACCGACATTTTCGCGATCCAGGACGAAATCACCCATTCCATCGTCGAGCAGCTGAGGATCAGGCTGCTTCCAAGGGAAAAGAAGGCGATCGGCCAGGCGCCCACGGCCAATGTCGAGGCCTATACATTTTACCTCAAGGGCCGGCAGTTCTTCCACAACTGGACGCGCCATTCGATTGCCCTTGCGCGCCGGATGTTCGCAAAGGCGGTGGAGATCGACCCGCAATATGCCAAGGCCTATGCCGGCATCGCCAATTGCGACTACCGCCTCCATGGCTGGTATAATGTGGTTCCTGCCGAGGACGTGCTCGTTACCGCGAGCAAGGCGCTCGAGCTCGATCCCGAGCTTGCCGAGGCCCATGCCGCCAAGGGCGCGGCCCTGGCCAACAGCGGCCGACGGGCCGAGGCCCGCGAAGCGTTTGAGCAGGCGCTGCGGATCGATCCCAATAATTTCGATGCATGCCTCGAGTTCGCGCGTTTCTGCGTCGCCGAAGGGGATCTTGAACGGGGAGCCGAACTGTTCATCCGGGCCGTCGAGGCGCAGCCGGACGATCCCCAGCCGGCGCTGATGGTGGACAATCTCCTCGAACGGCTGGGCCGGACCGAAGAGGCCGACAAATATCGAAAGCTTGGGCTCAAGCGCGCCGAGGAAGCTCTTCGGCTCCACCCGGAAAATTCGCGGCCGGCCCAGCTTGGCGCCTGCACCCTCGCCGGCATCGGCGAGCGGGAAAAGGCGATCGACTGGCTGAACCACGCCATGGCGATCGATCCCGACGATCCCAATGCCATCTACAATGCCGCCTGCGTCTATTCCCTTCTCGGCGAAATCGACAAGGCGATCGACCTCCTCGAACGCTGGGTCCCGAATGCAGGCGGCGAGCTTTATGGCTGGATCCAGAATGACGCCGACCTTGACGCGGTTCGAGCGCACCCGCGCTACCCGGCGCTCGTCGCGCAGATCGAAAAGACCGCAAGCGACCGGCTGGCGGCAAGCGTTGGATCACTCGATATTCCCGTCGTCCAGGCGCAGCCTATTTCTTGAGCATTCCCACTGCCCTTCGCACCATGGCCCGCGGAAAGAAGCGGCTGGCCTGGGCAGTTGCCTTGTTCACCAGGCCTGGAATGATGATCGCCCGCCCTGTCTCAAGCCCTCGAAGGCCCGCTTCGACGACGGGACCGGACCTCGCCGCGAGGCGGCTCGACGGGCTGCTCGGAGCAAACCCCGCCACTTCGCCGAACTCGGTCGCGGTTGGCCCGGGGCATAGCGCGGTGACGGTGATGCCCTGGGGCCTTACTTCCTCGTGGAGCGCCTCGCTGAACGAGAGGACGAAGGCCTTGGTGGCAAAATAGACTGCCATTCCAGGGCCAGGCTGGAAGGCGGCGGTCGAGGCGACGTTGAGGATGGCACCTGTTCCGCGCTCGATCATGCCTGGAAGCACGGCGTGCGCAAGCTCGACGAGCGTCCCGCAATTAAGGTCGATCATCGCCCGCTGCCGCTCGCCGTCGAGTTCGGCAAAGCGGCCGGTAAGGCCGAAGCCTGCATTGTTGACCAGCAGCTCGACATGCTCGCCGCTGCCGGCGATGTCGGCTACCAGCTTCGCGGCCGCGCCGGGCTTACTGAGGTCGAGCCCGACGGCCCGGGCATTGCCAAGCTCCGCTGCGAGCGCGTCAAGCCGGTCTCTCCTCCTCGCGACCAGCACCAGGCGCCGGCCGCGGGCGGAGAGCTGTCGGGCGAAATCGACCCCGAGCCCGGCGGATGCGCCGGTAATCAGCGCGACCGGGGCGGTCATCGCGTCAGGCAACCGTTGCCTTCAGTATCTTGCCCGGCTCGCGGGGAGGCTCGCCGACCGGCAACTGGTCGACATATTCCATGCCGCTCTCGACCTGGCCCCAGACCGTGTACTGGTTGTCGAGGAAGCGGGCGTCGTCGAAGCAGATGAAAAACTGGCTGTTGGCGCTGTTGGGGTTGCTTGCCCGCGCCATGGAGCAGGTCCCGCGAACATGGGGCTCGCTGTTGAACTCCGCCTTGAGGTCGGCAAGGTCGCTGCCGCCCATCCCGGTTCCGGTCGGGTCTCCGCCCTGCGCCATGAACCCCGGGATCACCCGGTGGAAGACCACGCCATCGTAGAAGCCGTCGCGGGCGAGGCCGGCGATCCGCTCGACATGGCCCGGGGCAAGATCGGGACGAAGCTTGATGACGACGTCGCCGCCAGTCGAAAGGTTCAGGGTCAAAGTGTTGGCGTCGGCCATCGTCATGTCCTTGGGCAATGAAAGGGAAGGCCGGGCATCTAGGCCCCTTGGCCGGGTTGCGCCAGTGGGCCTCGCGTCATAGTGATGCCCCCGCAAGCTTAAGGCAGGTCGGGCGAGGGAGCGACTCATGAGCGAGAGCGAGGACGTCGCCGTGTCCCTTCACGAACCCGATCCCTTTCCGGGTGAGGATCGGGTCCACGACGAAGATGACCGGCTGCGGCCGGAATTCGTGCGCGAGGTGCTCGACGCCGTCGCCGACGGCGACGACGAGTCGGCCCGTGCGCTGGTCGGAGGCCTCCATCCGGCCGACGTCGCCGACCTGATCGAGCTCGCCCATGGCGACGAGCGTACCGACCTCATCGAGGCGCTCGCCGGAATCGTCGACGCCGAAGTCTATGCGGAGCTCAACGATTTCGTCCGCGAGGACGTCATCGACGAGATGGAGCCGCAGCAGGTTGCCGACCTCGCCGCCCAGCTCGACACCGACGACGCCGTCGCTCTGATCGAGGACCTCGAGGAAGACGAGCAGCAGGCGGTGCTGCAGGCGATGGAGCCCGACGACCGGGCGGCCGTCGAGGAAGCGCTTACCTATGGCGAGGAGACCGCAGGTCGCCTGATGCAGCGCGACCTCATCGCCGTGCCCGAACATTGGTCGATCGGCCAGGTCATCGATTACATGCGCCAGACCGATGAGCTTACGACCGACTTCTGGGAAGTGTTCGTGGTCTCGCCGAACCACCACCCGGTCGGCACCTGCAAGCTCTCGACCATCCTGCGCTCTCCGCGGACGACCCGCATCAGCGACGTCATGATGCGAAAGCAGACACTGATCCCGGTCGACCTGGACCAGGAAGAAGTGGCGCTGAAGTTCCAGAAATATGCGCTGATCTCGGCCGCGGTGGTCGACCCCAGCGGCCGACTGGTCGGGATGATCACCGTCGACGACGTCGTCCACATCATCCAGGAAGAGGCAGGCGAGGACGTCCTGCTGCTGTCCGGC
>CAZQLI010000163.1:0-4876 GCA_964594145.1 uncultured Sphingomonas sp.
GGTCGACGCTGGTCTGGATCATGCTGGTGGAGTGGGCGATGCCCTCCGTCTGGCGGTCGACCATCGAGACGATCTCGGTAACCTCGCGGACCGTGTCGCTGATCTGGCTGAAACCCTTTTGCGCCGCCCGGCTGCGGTCGACGCCCGTCTTGATTTCCGACGTCACCGCGCCGGCCTCGCGGGTAAGTTCCCCGATGGTGGAGGCAATCTGGCTGGTCGCCGCCCTCGTGTCATGGGCAAGCTTCTTCACTTCGGCCGCGACCACGGCAAAGCTGCGGCCGGCGTCTCCTGCCCTCGCTGCCTCGATCGTGGCGTTGAGGGCCAGCATGTTGGTCTTCCGGGCGATGGTCTCGATGGTCGAGGAAACCGTCTGCACCTGGTTCATTGCCGCGGCGAAGCCCGCCATGCGCTCGCCGAGCTGGACGACGATCTCGGTCAGGCCCTTGAAGCCCTGGATCGTTCCCTCGATGGCCTCGCGGCCCGCTTCGAGCTTGGCCTTGGCCTGTTCGGAGAGGAGCCTCGCCTCGTCGGTCGAATCGGAAACGCGCGCCTGGTCGGCCAGGAGGCGGGTGGTGACCTCCTCCAGCGTGTCGAGCATCTTGAGATGTTCGCCGATCCGCTCGGCGACGCCCTCGACATAGCCGGCGACGTCGCTGCACTCGATCGAGAGAGACCCGCAGTCCCGGGCGACAACCCGGATCGCGTCTTCGGTAACCTGTTCAATCCCCAGCGTGGCCATTGGACCCGTTTCCCCACATTCAAGCCTTGGGACAGGGCTTAGCTGCCAAGTGCTAAGGCCAAGTTAACCACCCTGGCCATTGGAACGGCACCGCTGCTGGGTTAAGCGCCTTTTCCATGTTCATTGGCTTCGTCGAAGCGCTTCGCCGCGGCGGCATCCCCGCCTCGCTCAAGGAGCACCTGCTCTTGCTGGAAGCGCTCGACAGCGAGGTGATCACGTCCGAGCCCGAGCAATTCTATTATCTCGCGCGTGCGACCTTCGTCCATGACGAGAGCCAGCTCGACCGCTTCGACCGGTTGTTCGCCGAGGTGTTCCGGGGCCTCGTCACCACCGATGCCGAAACCCGGGCCGAAATTCCCGAGGATTGGCTTCGCCTCGTGGCCGAAGCCTATCTGACCCCCGAACAGATGGAAGCGGTGAAGAGCCTCGGCTCCTGGGACGAGATCATGGAGGCGCTGAAGGACCGGCTCCGCGAGCAGGATGGGCGCCACCAGGGCGGCAGCAAGTGGATCGGGACCGCCGGCACTTCGCCCTTTGGCCATGGCGGCTACAACCCGGAAGGGGTGCGGATCGGCGGTCCGGGCCGCCAGGGCCGGGCAATGAAGGTGTGGGAAAAGCGCGAGGTCAGGGACCTCGACGGCGCGCGGGAGCTCGGCACGCGCAACATCAAGGTGGCGCTTCGGCGCCTTCGCCGTTTTGCCCGGGAAGGCGCCGCCGAAGAACTGGACCTCGATGGAACGATCGACGGCACCGCCCGTCGCGGCTGGCTCGACGTGAGGCTCAGACCCGAGCGCCACAACTCGGTCAAGCTGCTGCTTTTCCTCGATATCGGCGGCTCGATGGATGGCCATGTCCAGCTGTGCGAGGAGCTGTTTTCTGCCTGTCGATCCGAGTTCCGGCACCTCGAGCATTTCTACTTCCACAATTGCATTTACGAGGGCGTGTGGAAGGACAACCGCCGGCGTCACGTCGAGAAGACACCGACCCTCGACATCATTCACAAGTTCGGCCGGGACCATAAGCTGGTGATCGTCGGCGACGCCTCAATGTCTCCCTACGAGATCACCCACGCCGGCGGGTCGATCGAGCATTTCAACCAGGAAGCCGGGGCGGCCTGGCTGAAGCGGCTGACCGATAGCTATCCTTCGGCTGCCTGGATCAACCCGACGCCCGAGGCATATTGGGGCAGCACCGCGTCCACCGCGATCATCCGGCGGCTGATGCGCGAGCGGATGTTTCCGCTGACGCTGGACGGCCTTGCCGAAGCGACACGGAGCCTCAGCCGCAGAGCGTGATCAATAATTATCTACCGCTTCGAAAAGGGCGGTGATGGCGGCGCGCTCATCCTCGTCGAGCTCGGGACGCCAGACGTCGAAAATCAGCACCACCCGATCGCTCGCCCCCTCGTTCCAGGCTTCATGCTCGATCGTGTCGTCGAATATCAGCAGCTTGCCTTCTTCCCAGCGCCTGGTTTCCCCGCCGACACGGAAACCGCATCCTTCCGGGACGATGAGCGGCAGGTGACATACCAGTCTCGTGTTGAGCATGCCGTGGTGGGGCGGGATGCGGGCGCCTGCGCCGAGCTTGGAAAAGAGGATATTTGGCGCTCGTACCGTGATGTGGGGCAGATCGACCTCACCGACGGCAGCCATTGTTTTGGGGAAACGCTCGGAGAGCTGCGATGGCTGGCCCTTTTCCCAGAGCTGGAGCGTGCTCCATGCCGGATTGTCATGAAGCCCGTGGAATTCGTAGCGTGGGCGCTGGGGATCTCTCACTAGATAGGGCGCAAACCCGTCCCCGCCCTCGGTCAATTCTGCGATCAATTCCTCGCGGATCTCGCCGGTCGCTGCTTCCAGCGACGGTGCCCAGCTGAATTCCGAGGATTCGAAATAGCGCCGCTGCGGCAGGTCCGGATAATAGAAGCTCGAAGGTCGCTGGAGCTGCGGGGTGACAGTCTTGAGCCCGTTCATCAGGTCGAGCGCCTCCTGGAAGCGCGGAGGACGCTGCCCTACCGGAAAGCCGGATGAAGCGAGGCTCATTTCCTGGTGCTCGCGGAAACTCTGTTCCGCGCGCCTGAGGCCAGCCAGGGCCCGGTCGATTGCCGGCTTCAGCGACATGGGCAACTGGCCCCTGGCCTCCGCGGCCGCCAGTGCCGACTTGTAGAATGCGGCGGCGGCCCTGATGTCACCCGCGCCCGCGCGGCAATCCCCCTTGTCGACGAGCGCTTCTATGTTTCGCGGCTCGCGATCCAGCAGCGCGTCAATTTCCGATTCCGTGGACATCGTCATTCCTGATAAATCTCGTAGGCCCTGCGGTCTTCCGCCCAGGCCTGCTCGTCGAGGCTCGCAATTGCCTCGAGGTCGCCCGGCCCGGCGTTATCGTCATCGACCCATTCCCTCAGCAGTTCCGACCCGTTGATGACATCGATCGGAAGTTTCCCGAAGGCATATTCATAGGGAAAGTCGCGCCAAAGCGGATATTCGGGGAACAGCGCCCTGATCGCCTTGAAAGCCAGCGCCTGGAGGCGCCATGGCCTGAACTTCCCATGGTCATATGCCGCGCCCTCGGCATGGATGTGAACGCCGTTGCAAAGCGCTCCAACATGTTTGTGGAAGGTAGGCTCGAACCAGCTGTCGCGAAGGATGCAGCCGTCAAGCCAGTCCGGGGCAAGGTCCCGCATGATGGCGACGATGGCGCGCGCGTCGATATCCGGCGCTCCGAAAAGCTCCAGCGGGCGCGTCGTTCCCCGTCCTTCGCTCAGCGTCGTCCCCTCCAGCATGACCGTGCCGGCATAGCAGCGCGCCATGTTGAGATTGGGAGCGTTGGGCGAAGGGTTGATCCAGAGCCGGTCGACCGGCCATCCGAAGCCAGGCCCCTCGCCCGGCCGATAGCCCTCCATCTGGATGACCCGGTAGTCGACATCGAGCCCGAAGTGATCGACGAACCAGCGGCCAAGTTCGCCGAGGGTAAGGCCATGGCGCATCGGGATCGGGCCGGCGCCGACAAAGCTCTCCCAGCCTGCCCTCAGCGTCAGCCCCTCGACGGGACGTCCCGCGGGATTGGGGCGGTCAAGAACCCAGACGCTCTTCTTATGCTCTGCCGCCGCCTCGAGGACGTAGAGCAACGTGGTGATGAAGGTGTAGATCCGGCAGCCAAGGTCCTGGAGGTCGATGAGGACCGTATCGAAGGTCTCCATCGACTCGGGTGTTGGTCGCCGGACCTCTCCGTACAGGCTGAAGACCGGGATCGCGTGGAGCGGATCGATGAAATCGTCGCTCTCGACCATATTATCCTGCTTGTCCCCGCGCAGGCCGTGCTGGGGTCCGAAGGCGGCAGTCAGCTTAAGACCGGTGGCTGCCAGCGCGTCCAGGCTATGGACGAGGTCACGGGTGACCGAGGCGGGATGGGCGACCAGGGCGATCCGCCTGTCCTCGAGCGGGGCACGGAGCCCCTTGTCAGCAAGCAGCCTTTCCACTCCGAGCATCATTGCGCACTTACTCCGTCAAACAGCAGCGACCGCACTGCGGCGGCATGAAAATCGGCCTTGCCCGGCGCGAAGCTCGTTGACCAGTAGCGAATGGCGCCGTCCGTCTCCTCGATGACAGCAGTCAGCCCGACCAGGACCGGCATGGGGAAGTCGGCATCGACCCGGGCTACCAGTTCGAACCACTTGGCGTTGCCGCTCGTCTCGATATTCACTCGAGCTTCTGCCTCGGCCATGCCGTCCCTGTAATCGTCGAACCGGTAGGCCGCCCATGCGGTCGATGGCGAGAAGTTGAACTCGCGGTAGGAAGCACCATCGCCGCCGACGAACAGTTCAAAGCAGCTCGTCCGCCAAAGGCCGTCAGTATGTTGCGGCGAGGCGGGTGGAGGTATCACCAGCCGCGAGACGTCGCCGATGGCCCTGAAGCGTGCCATCGCGCCGCCGGGAACACGGACCAGCTCTGCCTCGACTGCGAGGATTGCGCCGGGGGGAGTGTCGGGATGGCGGACGAGCTGTTGCACCCTCCAGCTATTGCTTGGCCTTCCGGTGGTTGCAACCGGCTGGACAGCCGCTAATCGGCTTTCAATGAGCGAATTCAAGTCTTCCCTGCTGCGCCTCCTCGAGGAACGCGGCTATATCCACCAGCTGACCGA
>CAZQLI010000164.1:0-4874 GCA_964594145.1 uncultured Sphingomonas sp.
ATGCTGCTCGTCAACCATGTCTCGCACGAGGGAAATAATCCCTATCGGGCGAGCCACGCCATCTTCGTCAGCGAGCGGGGCGCCAGTGCTTCCACTTTCGTCGACCAAATTCCACCCGGACTCGACCGGCGGATCCTATCGCTCAGGGGCTTCGACGAGGACGGGATGATGGCCGATGCAAGGCTTGCCCAGCCCGGCGAGGCCGATGCCCTGGTCCGCGAGATGCTTGCCAACCCCGACATTGACCATGTCGATGCCCATACCGCGATACGCGGCTGCTTCATGGGAAGGTTCGAGCGGAGCTGACGGCCGGCCGTTTCTCGCCCCGGCCCGAGGGTCAGGACTCGTCCAGTTCGAGGGTGAAAAAGCGGGTGAAGGGCGTTGCCCTGTAGTCGCCGAAAGGCCCGCACTGCTCGAAGCCGCTTTTCTCGTAGAGGCGGTTGGCAGCAGCGAAAAGCGCGCCCGAGCCGGTCTCGAGGCTGACCCGGGTCATTCCTTCCTCCAGCGCTACCTTAAGCAGATGGTCGAGCAGCCTTTTTCCGACCCCGCGGCCGAGCGCCTCGTCCGCGGTCCGCATCGACTTGATTTCACCATGCCCGGCCTCGAGCCGACGCAGCGCTCCGCAGCCGAGCAGCTTTCCATCCTCGCGAAGCGAGAAGAAGCGAATGTCCGGCGACTTGAGCTCGTCGGCTGCAAGGACGTGGCAGGCGGAAACCGGGGAACCTGCCCGCATCTCGGAAAAATGCTGACCAAGCAGGGCCCGGACATCTTCGCAATCAAGCTCGGCTTCATATATTGAAAAGGCCAAGTCGAACGACCTCCTGTTTGAGAGCAAGCCACGGGAAGCGCGACCTAGGACCAGTGCCTATGTTAGGTCCATGCTGATGCGAACATTTGACAGTGACGCCGCCTGGGACGCCTTCGAGCGCCGCGACCGTGCCTGGGACGGCCGGGTCATCGGGGCGGTCAGGACCACCGGCATCTATTGCAAGCCGAGCTGCCCCGCGCGCCGGCCCAAGCGGGACAATGTCGAGTTTTTCCAGGACGCGCCATCCGCCCGGGCCGCCGGGTACCGGCCCTGCATGAGGTGCAGGCCTGACGAGGTCGGGCGCGACCGCGAGGCGGTTGCAGCGGCGGTTCGCCATATCGAACAGGCGGAAGAACCTCCACGGCTGGCCGAGCTTGCAAAGCTGGTCGGCTATGCCGAGCACCATTTCCAGCGGATCTTCACCCGCGACATGGGCCTGTCGCCCGCCGCCTATGCCCGTGCCGTCCGCGCCCGCCGGGCCCAGCAGCATCTCGAGGAGAAAAAGAGCGTGACCGAGGCGATCTATGACGCGGGCTACTCAGCTCCCAGCCGCTTTTACGAGGACGCGAGGCAGCGGCTCGGGATGACGCCCTCGGCATGGCGCGATGGCGGCCGCGGCGAAACGATCCGCTTCGCGATCGTCGAGAGTGCGCTCGGGCCGCTGCTGGTCGCCGCGACTCCAAAGGGGATCTGCAGGCTGACCTTCGACGAGGACGAAGCGGCGCTCCGCCTTCGGTTCCCCAACGCGGATATCCTGGCCGACGACGGCACCATCGCCCCCTGGGTGGAAGGGGCCCTCCAGGCAATCGAGGCGCCGCAAAGTGCGCCCGAGCTTCCAATCGACGTCCACGGTACGGCGTTCCAGGAGGCGGTCTGGCGCGAGCTGAGAAGGATCCCGCTCGGTGAGACCCGGAGCTACGCCGACATCGCAAGGGCAGTTGGCGATCCCAATGCTACCCGGGCCGTTGGCACCGCCAACGGGTCGAACCCGGTCGCGATCCTCGTTCCCTGCCACCGGGTCATCCGCTCCGATGGCTCGCTCGGAGGCTATGCCGGTGGGCTGGACCGCAAGCGCAAATTGCTCGAGGCCGAGCGTGCATCGGCGCAGAAGGAACTTCCGCTCTAGGGGGTCCGCACCCGGCATTGGCGGGGCGGGACGGGCAAGATCCCGCCTCAGCGCGACTTGCCGTCCTTGCCTTCCTCCTCGTCCTCCTTGCCGGCGACGCTGACCGCGGCAGCGAGGTCGCTGCTGTCGAAACACGGCAACCCCCCACCCGATTAATCTTGTGCCGACGCCCTTGCTACCAAATGCAGGCGATTAGGAAAGTGCGGATGGGCATCTTTTCAAAGGAAGCTGTAGGGATCGACGTCCACCGCGACCCTTGCCTTTGAACTCCATTCCACGCCCGCCAGCCAGCCGCGGATCACCTCCTGCACGTCGAGCTTGCGCGAGGCATGGACCAGCAGCCGCTGCCGGTGGCGGCCGCGCAGCATCGCAAGCGGCGCCGGGGCGGGCCCGAAAACCGCCATCCCGTCCACCGTCGGCGCGGCCTGGCCGATTCTCCTCGCGACGCTTTCCGCCTCCGACTTGTCCTCGCTGGAGACGATGATTGCCGCGAGCCTGCCGAAAGGCGGCATCGCCGCCTCGCGGCGGGCCTCGGTCTCTGCCTCGTAGAAGCCCGGGGCGTCCCCGGAAACCAGGGCCGAGATCACTGGCGCGTCCGGATCATGGGTCTGGACGAGCACCCGGCCCGGCCGGTCTCCTCGACCGGCCCGCCCGGCCACCTGCTGGATCTGCTGGAAGCTGCGCTCGGCCGCTCGAAGGTCGCCGCCCTGCAGGCCAAGGTCGGCATCGACGACCCCGACGAGCGTCAGCGCCGGGAAGTGATAGCCCTTGGTGACAAGCTGGGTTCCAACCACGATGTCGATCTCGCCGTCCTCCATCGCCCGGACGAACTCGGAAGCCCGTGCCGGGGACCAGATGGTGTCGCTGGTGACGATCATCGTCCGTGCTTCCGGGAAGAGCTCGGCGACCTCGTCGGCGATTCGCTCGACCCCGGGGCCGCAGGCAACAAGGCTGTCCTGCTCGCCGCATTCCGGGCAGGCCCTGGGCGGTGGCATGACATGGCCGCAATGATGGCAGGCGAGCCGGTGCATGAGCCGGTGCTCGACCATCCAGGCGGTGCAATTGGGGCATTGGAAACGATGGCCGCAATGGCGGCAGAGCGTCAGCGGCGCAAAGCCGCGGCGATTGAGGAACAGCAGCGACTGTTCGCCCGCGGCAAGGTTGGTCTCGAGCTCGCCAACGAGGCTTGGAGCAAGCCACCGGCCCCTCGGGGGCGGGTCACGGGTGAGGTCGATCGCGCGAATTTCCGGCATCTCGGCGGCGCCGTGCCTCTCGGTCAGCCGAAGTTCGCGGTATCGGCCAATATCGACCATGTGGCGGGTCTCGATCGCCGGGGTTGCCGACGCGAGAATGACCGGGATCTCCTCGAAATAGCCCCTCATCACGGCGACGTCGCGGGCATGATACTGGACGCCGTCCTCCTGCTTGAAGCTCGGCTCGTGCGCCTCGTCGACGATGATCAGCCCAAGGCTTGGATAGGGGAGGAACAGCGATGAGCGGGCGCCGACGACGACCTGGGCCTCGCCGCTCGCGATGGCCCGCCATGCGCGGCGCCGCTGCGATGACCTAAGGTCACTGTGCCAGGTCACCGGTTCGCAGCCGAAGCGGGCGGCGAAGCGCTTGAGGAATGGCTCGGTGAGGGCGATCTCGGGGAGCAGCACCAGGACCTGCCGGTCCTGTCGCAGCGCCTCGGCGATCGCCTCGAAATAGACTTCCGTCTTGCCTGACCCGGTGACGCCGTCGAGCAGGACGGGGTCGAAGCCCTTGCCGATCGCCCCGGTGATGCTGTCGGCGGCGGCCTCCTGCTCCTCGTTGAGCCTGGGGGGCGCGTACCCCGGGTCCGGCCGGTCAAATGGCTGGTCGGCCTCCACGGTCAGGCGGTCGAGGACGCCGGCATTGGCAAGGCCGCGCATCACCGCCTCGCTGACCCCGGCATGCGCAGCCAGCTCGCGGAGCGTTCCCTGGCGTCCCTCGAGTCTCGACAATGCCTGCTCGCGCTGCGGCGTGAGTCGGGGAGGGGCGGTGCCGTTCCAGCGATATTCGACCATCTGCCTCGGGCCCGCCAGCGCAGCCGAACTCGAGAGAACCATTCGAAGCACCGCGGCGATCGGCGCCAGGTAATAATCGGCAGTCCATTCGACGAGGCGGCGGAGCGGCGCTGGAATTTTCGGCACGTCGACCGTCCCGGCCAGTGGCCGGAGCCGGTTGTCGCCGACCTCCCCGGCGTCCAGCCGGTCGGCTTCCCAGGCAACCCCGATCAGCTGTCGGGGGCCGAGCGGTGCAACCACCACGCTGCCCGGCTCGACCGCCATTCCTTCCGGCAGCCGGTAATCGAGCGGGCCGAGGGCAGCGTTGAGGGTGATGACGCGAACGCGGGGTAGCCGCACCGCGCCCTAGCGACCTCTCTTCTTGCGGTGCTCGTCGAGGTCAAGGATGCTGGTTTCCTCGCCCTCCGGCAGCAGCCCGAGCCGGCGCGCTACCTCCTGGTAGGCCTCGGCCTCGCCGCCGAGGCTCTGGCGGAAGCGGTCCTTGTCCAGCTTTTCGTTGGTCTTCATGTCCCACAGCCGGCAGCCGTCGGGAGAAATCTCGTCGGCAAGGATGACCCGGCTATAGTCGCCGTCCCAGATTCGGCCGAACTCGAGCTTGAAATCGACCAGGCGGATGCCGATCGCGGCGAACAGGCCGCAAAGGAAATCATTCACCCTGATCGCCATGTCGGCGATGTCGTTCATCTCGTCCTGGCTCGCCCAGCCGAAGCAGGCGATATGCTCGTCGGCGATCATCGGGTCGCCGAGCGCGTCGTCCTTGTAATAATATTCGATGATCGTCCGCGGGAGCTGGGTGCCCTCCTCGATCCCGAGCCGCTTGGAAAGCGAGCCTGCAGCGACGTTGCGCACCACCACCTCGATCGGGACGATCTCGACTTGGCGTACCAGCTGC
>CAZQLI010000165.1:0-4872 GCA_964594145.1 uncultured Sphingomonas sp.
GCGTAAAGATCGACACCCATCGTGGCCGCGATTATCCGCAAGGAACGCTCGCCGAACGGCTGCGGGCGGGCGGCGCCGGCATCGCCGGCTTCTATACCAAGACCGGTGTCGGGACCGTCGTCGCCGAGGGCAAGGAGCTCAAGGAATTCGACGGCGAGACCTATGTGCTCGAACGCGGCATCCGGGCCGACCTCGCAATCATCAAGGGCTGGAAGGCCGACGAGAGCGGCAACCTCATGTTTCGCAAGACCGCTCGAAACTTCAACCAGCCGGCAGCGACGGCGGGCCGTGTCTGCGTCGCCGAGGTCGAGGAAATCGTGCCCGTCGGCAGCCTCGATCCCGACTGCATCCACCTCCCGTCCATCTACGTGAAGCGGCTGGTGCTCGGTGCACCCTACGACAAGAAGATCGAGTTTGTGACAACGCGTGAGCGGAGCGCCGCCTGATGACCGGGCTGCACAACGACACCGAGAAAGCTGGGGAACGGAACTGATGGGCTGGGATCGCAACCAGATGGCGGCGCGCGCGGCGAAGGAGCTGAAGGACGGCTACTACGTCAACCTCGGGATCGGCATCCCGACCCTCGTCGCCAACAACATCCCCGAGGGGATGACGGTCACGCTGCAAAGCGAAAATGGCATGCTCGGCATCGGGCCCTTTCCTTACCCCGACGAGGTCGACGCGGATCTCATCAACGCCGGCAAGCAGACGATCAGCGAGCTTCCAAGCTCGAGCTATTTCAGCTCCTCTGACAGTTTCGCGATGATCCGCGGCGGCCACATCGACCTGACGGTGCTCGGGGCGATGGAGGTCAGCGAGGGCGGCGACATCGCCAACTGGATGATCCCCGGCAAGATGATCAAGGGGATGGGCGGGGCGATGGACCTCGTCGCTGGCGTCAAGCGTATCATCGTCGTGATGGAACATGTCTCCAAGAACGGCGATCCCAAGTTCATCCCGGCCTGCACCCTGCCGCTCACCGGCAAGAACGTGGTCGACATGATCGTTACCGACCTCGCCGTGTTCCAGCGCGACGATCACTCGAGCCCCTTCAGGCTTGTCGAGACCGCGCCTGGCGTCACTCGCGAGGAAATCAGGTCCAAGACGAGCGCCCACTACGTCGAATGAACCGGGAAGGGCCGGTCGAACGCCCGGCAAGGGCGCACCCGGCCCGGGCCGTGCAACTGGGATTGCGTGGCGTGCTTGCAGCGCTCCTGCTCGCCGGAGGCTGCTCCAGGGCGCCGACGGTCATCGACGGGTCCAGCCCGCAACTGTTCGAAGAAACCACGCGGAAAGCCCGGCGTGACCTTCCGATCAAGGACCGGCTGGTCTTCGATGCGGCGCTTCACAATCCCGGAGGCCGTCGCTTCGGCGGCGAAGATGCCGACACCCGGGCGCGCCAGGCCTATCATGGCATGACCGCGTTCGACGTCATCGCCGACGCCGAGGCACGGGGCATCCGCTAGCCGCACGGGAAGCCTATTCCACTCGACTTCGCCTTGCCGCGCGGGCAAGCTGGAATGATGAAGGCCCTTCTCTCGATTGCGCCGGGCGGACCGGACGCGCTCAAGGTCACCGAGCTTCCCGACCCGGTGCCCGGTTCGGGCGAGCTGCTGGTCCGGGTGAAAGCCGCCGCGGTCAATTACCCCGATGTTCTGATCATCGAGGACAGGTACCAGTTCAAGCCGCCCCGGCCATTTGCGCCTGGCGGGGAGATCGCCGGGGTCGTCGAGGCGGTTGGCGAGGGTTCCGGGGACTGGAAAGTCGGCGACCGGTTGATCGCGGTCCCCGGCTGGGGCGGGATGTCGGAGAAAATCGTCATCCAGGCGAAGACCGCGATCCCGCTGCCGGAGGAACGCAGCTTCACCGATGGCGCGGCGCTGATGCTGACCTACGCGACGTCGATCCACGCGCTTCACGACCGTGGCCGGCTCGAACCCGGGCAGACGCTTCTCGTGCTCGGCGCCGCCGGCGGGGTGGGACTTGCAGCAGTCGAGCTCGGCAAGGCACGGGGTGCGCGGGTGATTGCCGCCGTGTCGTCGGAAGAGAAGGCGGCGGCCGCCCGAAAGGCCGGGGCCGACGATGCGATCATCTATCCGGCGGGCCCGTTCGACGGGGAAGGCCGCAAGGCCCTTTCGCGTCAGTTCAAGGACGCGGTCGGTCCCGATGGCGCCGATGTCATCTTCGATCCGGTCGGAGGCGACTATTGCGAGGCCGCGCTTCGCTCCATCGCCTGGGAAGGACGCTATCTCGTGGTCGGCTTTCCTGCGGGGATCCCGAGCCTCCCGCTCAATCTCACGCTCCTGAAAAGTTGCGACGTCTGCGGCGTCTTCTGGGGGGCCTTTGCAGCGCGTGACCCTGCCGCAAATGCCGCCCATGTCGCCGACCTGTTCCGGCTATGGGCCGAGGGAAAGATCCAGCCGCTGGTCAGCGGCACCGTGCCGCTGGAACGGGGCGGCGAGGCGATTGCCGCAATGGCGGCGCGCAAGGTCATCGGCAAGCTGGTCGTGACGATCGACTGAGCGGTCCGGCGGCCGTTAGCCCTTGTTGCAATAGCGCTCGCAAAGCTGGTCGGCGACCACCTCGACCCATTCCTCGGTCAGCGGCTGCGAGGCGATGAACTTGCGAAAATAAAGCGGCCCTGCGGCCATGGCGAACAGGCCGTCGCGGTCGACATCCGGGGCAAGCTCGCCCCGCCTGATCGCCGCGTCGAACATCGGCGCCAGCTGCCGCTGCCTGCTTTCCCAGAAGCGCTCGGCCTGGCCGGGGGCGGCACCGGACTGGAGTGCCCCGGCGATCTCGATCAGCGGTGCTCCGAGCGGCCCGCTCAGCACCCTTGCAAGATTGCCGAGCGTCGCGGCGAGGTCTGAACGGAACGAACCGGTGTCGAAGGCCGCTGTTTCCTGCTCTGCCAACTCGATGATCGCGCCGATGATGGTCGGCCAAAGGTCGGGGTCACGGCGGTAGAGCGTCGAGCGTTCCACGCCCGCCCGGCTGGCGAGATTCTGGAAGGTGCATGCCTCGAGGCCGCCTTCGGACAATAGCTCGATGACTGCCTGGTTGATGCGCCGGGTGACGTCTGCCGTGCGCCCTCCCGGGCGCCTTTGGCGTGCAGAATCAGCGGTTTGCTCGGTCCCGGCCATGTTGACTCCACCTTGCGCCCACAATAACGCAACATTTCGTCGCGTTAACCTACCAAATATCTTATTGAACCAACAGGCCAGCTGCGCCGTTTGCCTTGTCGACTGGGGACGAGATGCCGTCGAGCAACCGACCGATTGTGCTTATCACGGGCGCCTGCCGCGGCATTGGCCGGCAATGTGCGCAGGCTCTCGCCGGCCTTCGAGCGCAGCTGATCCTCGTCGACGTCGAGGACAAGGCGCTTTCCCGGCTCGGGGAAGAGGTGGGCGCCACGACGCACCGCTGCGATGTCTCCTCCGAGGCCGATGTCACCGCCGTTGCAGCGCGGATATTGTCGGCATTTCCGGCGATCGACCTCGTGATCAACGCTGCCGGCGGCGGTTATGAGCGGACTCTCGGCATGTACCGCGTGTCGCGGGCGCTCCTCCCGGCGCTGAGCAACGGGCGCGGCCACAATCTCCTCGTCTGCATCCCGCCGGCCGAGTGGCACGCGGGCGATGCCATCTTCCCCTATGCGAGCTCCCAACAGGGATTCCAGCGGTTGTGCGCCGCGCTCGCCGCGGAATCGCGCGGCAGTCCGGTGAGGGTCCTGATCGGTGATCCCGACAAGGGCCGGGTCCGCCAGGTGCTCCCCGACAGAAACGCCGGCTTCGTGGCCGATGCCTGCGAGTTCGCCTGGCCCGCCAGCGCCCCCCGCGGACAGCTCGCGCTGCAGATCGCGGCCCTCGTCGCCGAGGTCGAACCGATGAGGCGAACGGCCTGAAGCGCAATGCCGTGCTGGACGGCGCGGAAGACCCCATTTATCAGGGCCGAAAACAGCAGGAATATCCAATGACCCAGTTCAGTGACCGCGAACGTAGCTTCGAGGCCAAATTTGCCCGCGACGAGGAAATGCAGTTCCGGATCATCGCGCGGCGCAACCGGCTGCTCGGCGAATGGGCCGCAAGGCTCATGAACCTGTCGGAAGCCGAGACCGAGGCCTATGCCAAGGAGGTCGTCCGCGCCGATTTCGAGGAAGCCGGCGACGAGGATGTCATCCGCAAGGTGATCGGCGACCTCACGGCCGCGGGGGTCGATGTCGACGATGCGAAGATCCGCGAGACCCTGGGACACAAGCTCGTCGAGGCGCGCCGGCAGATCATCGAGCAGACCAATCTCTAGGATAATTTGAATGGCCATGGCAGCGGAAGAAATCGAAGCACTGATCCGCGCCGCCATTCCGGATGCGGAAGTCGAGATCCGCGACCTCGCGGGTGACGGCGACCATTATGCCGCGCGGGTGGTGTCAAAAAGCTTCGAGGGCTTGAACCGCGTGCGACAGCACCAACTTGTCTACCGGGCGCTCGGCGGACGCATGGGCGGAGAACTTCATGCGCTGCAGCTCGAGACCGCAGTGCCCAACGGAGATTGATCAATGAGCGATGTGAAAGAGCGGATCGACGCCCTGGTGAAGGCCAATGATATCGTGCTGTTCATGAAGGGCAGCGCGCTTTTCCCGCAGTGCGGCTTTTCCAGCCGCGCGGTCGCGATCCTCGACCACCTGGGCGCCTCCTTCGAAACGGTCGACGTCCTGCAGGACGCCGAGATCCGCCAGGGGATCAAGGAATATTCGGACTGGCCGACCATTCCCCAGCTCTACGTGCACGGCGAGTTCGTCGGCGGCTCGGACATCATGATGGAGATGTTCGAGAACGGCGAGCTTCAGCAGCTCGTCGGGGCGCCTGCCTGAGC
>CAZQLI010000166.1:0-4849 GCA_964594145.1 uncultured Sphingomonas sp.
GCGGTGACCCCGCCGGCAACGCAGCAGGAAGAGCCGCTCGAGCTCGCCGACACGGACGAGGCCGTCGACGAGCTCCTGCTCGATAGCGATGACATCCTCGCCGATCCGGTGCTGGGCACTCCGATTGATCCGCCGGCCGACGAGGAAGAGGCCCAGGCCGAGGCCGCCGAGCCGGCACGGCCGGCTCCGTCGGGAGGAACGCTTTTCGAGCGCATGTCGAACATCGCCCGCGGCGCTGCCCAGGCGAAGGTCGAGGATGAGCCGATGCCGGGGTTCCGCCGGGAGCCGCTCGATATTCCGCGCTTCCTGAACCGCCAGAACAATCAATAATGGGGGCCAGCCGGGACCCGGCTCGTCGCCGGGTCGCAACGGCTTGTCGCGGCGGCCTTTCCAGCAAGCTTTGAGCAAGCTTCGATCGGGCATGGGGAGGAACATGCCAAATATGGGTTCGAAGTGCGCGCGGGTCGCCGCTGTGCTTGCCATGGTCATTTCAGCGAGCGCCGCATCTGCAACGGCGAATATCTCAGTGGCCCCGGAATCTCCCGGGTCCGCCTTGTCACGTCATATCCGGGTCCTTGCATCCAAGCCGCGCGACTTCACGGCGCTGATCGGTGCCGGCCAGGCCGCGCTAGCGCTTGGCGACGTGCAGGCCGCCGCCGGGTTCTTCGGCCGCGCCGAGGAGGCCTATCCCAACGAGCCGGCCGCAAAGGCAGGACTGGGCGCCGCCATGGCGCACATGGGGGATGCCGATGGCGCAATCTTCTATTTCGACCAGGCGACCCGTCTCGGCGCGACGCCGCTGACCATCGCCCTTGACCGCGGCCTTGCCAGGGACCTCAACGGCGACCTCGCGGCCGCGCAACGGGACTATCGGCTTGCGATCCAGTCGCTCAACAGCGACGAGGGCCGTCGCCGCCTTGCGCTGAGCCTCGCGATCGGCCGTGACCGGGCGGGCGCAATTGCCGCCATCCAGCCATTGCTGAACCGCCGTGATCCGGCAGCCCAGCGGACTCGCGCCTTCGTCCTGGCACTGGTCGGCGACCAGGCGGGGGCCGCCGAGGCAATCGAGGCGGTGATGCCGGGCGGCTCGGCACGGTTCGCGCCATTCTTCACCTATCTTCCCTACCTCAGTGTCCAGGAAAAGGCGGCCGCGGTTCACCTCGGGATGTTTCCCGACAATGCCGCCGAGCGGGTAGCGCAGCTTCAGGCCGCGCCCGCCCAGCAGCCTCCGCCGACCCAGCAGCTCGCGCGAACCCGGCAGGTGCCTGCGCCGGACCAGGTGGCAATCAAGTCGACCCCGCGCCTTGGCGATGAGCGGGTGCAGGCGGGGGCAGGGGCTGGCTCCGCGCAGCCGGCAGCGAGCAGTGACGAGCCGGTTCGCCTCGCGTCAAATGAAGCCGCATCCGACACGGTGCCGGGATTTACACTGCCTTCGCAGACGGCCGCCTCGTCCTTCACCCTTCCGTCGGCCTCCGCGAGCATCGCCCAACCGTCCGCCTCGCAGCAGGCCGGCATCGAACCGCCGGCGAACCCCGCCGACAATCTGAGCGGGATCGACAAGCTTCTCCAGACGATGGCCGAGGCGCCTCCACCTCCGCCGGCACCAAAGCCCAAGGTTGAACGGACGAACGACCGCGAGGCTGCGTCGAAGAAGGAGGCCGACCGCAAAGCTGCGGAGAGGAAGGCCGCTGAGAAAAAGGCCCGTGATGCCAAGCTGGCGGCTGAGAAGAAGGCCCGCGAGGAAGCGGCACGGCTCGGCGTCAAGGGTACCTATTGGGTGCAGCTGGCGGGCGGATCCAACCAGGATCGCATGGGCAGCGAATATCGCAAGCTCAGCGCCAAGGCAGGCAAGCTTTTGAAGTCACGCCCCGGTTATGTGACCGAGGGCAAGGAATATTTCCGGCTGGTGGTTGGCCCGTTCGACAGCAAGTCGGAGAGCCAGGCCTTCGTCAACAGCCTTGCCAAGGAGGGCGTAGACAGCTTTAGCTGGACCCGCACCCCGGCCCAGATCAAGATAGAGAAACTCTCCTCGAAATGACGCTTCCAAAGGCCCTCGCCGCCGACCCCTCAAGATCGCGCGGCAGGGCCTTCGATGAGGATGACCGTGGCCCAAGGGGCCCGCGGGACGTCTTCCAGCGCGACCGCGACCGGATAATCCACTCGGTTGCGTTCCGCCGGCTCCGCCACAAGACGCAGGTGTTCGTCGCGCCGGACGGCGATCATTTCCGGGTGAGGCTCACCCATTCGATCGAGGTCGCGCAGATCGGCCGCACCATCGCCCGGATCCTGGGCCTGAACGAGGACCTGACCGAAGCCCTCTGCCTTGCGCATGATCTCGGGCACCCGCCGTTCGGCCATGGGGGAGAAGAAGCGCTCCAGACAAGCCTCGCCGATGCCGGCGGGTTCGACCATAATGGCCATTCTCTCCGGCTGGTGACCTGCCTCGAGAACCCCTATCCCTCCTTCGACGGGCTCAACCTTACCTGGGAGATGCTCGAGGGGCTGGCCAAGCATAATGGACCAATCCAGGACCCCCGCTGGGCACTTGCCGAGGCCAACCGGCAATTTGACCTCGAGCTTGCAAGCTGGCCGGGGCTGGAAGCCCAGGTCGCTGCAATCGCCGATGACATTGCCTACGACAATCACGACATAGACGATGGCCTGAGATCGGGGATCCTCGACCTCGACCGGTTGATGGAATTGCCGTTTGTCCGGCGGCACTGGGACGCCATTGAACGGCGTCATCCGGGGATAGAGCGGACACGCAAGATAAAGGCGCTCGTGCGCGACGGTATCGGGACAATGGTGGGCGACGTGCTCGAAGAGGCCCGCCGGCGTATCGCGGATGCAGGCGTCGAGACGATCGAGGATGTCCGGGCAGCAGGGCGTCAGCTGATCGGCTTTTCTTCGGGAATGGCCGCCGAGGAACGCGATATTAAACGCCACCTCTACCGCCACCTCTACGACAGCCCGCAGCTGAAGCCGATCCGGGTCGAAGCACAGCGGATCGTCAGTGATCTTGCCGCCTATTACCGCGCCGAGCCGGACCGGGTGCCGCCGGGCTGGCAGCGTGGTGAAGGCGAGACCGCAAGGTTAAGGGGAGTCGGCGATTTTATCGCCGGGATGACCGATCGCTACGCCATTGCGAGGCACGAACAACTCATCGGTCCCGTCAATCTTCCGGATCGCTTCTGACCGGCTCCCGGCCGGGCGATGAAAAAAATCCGGAGGCGCCGGTCCGACCGACACCTCCTCGCGGCCCTTGGGCCAGTGATGGCGTTCCCCCTTAAACGCGGGTGAAATGCCAGTCGCGCCATCCCAGGCAGGACGGCGCGAACATGAATGGGAACTTCTAGTAGCCGGTGTTGGTGGTCGTGTTATCGACGGCCTCGTTGCCCGTCATATTATCGGTCGCGTTCATGTCCATGTTCGCGTCCATGTTCATGTCATTCATGTCCATGTTCATGTCTGCGTTCATGTCCATGTTGAGATCGTCATTGAGCGTGGCGTCGAGGTTGTTCGCCTCGTCATTCCCGCCGCAAGCGGCCAATCCCAATGCGGCCGCGCACGCGCCGGCCAGCAGAAACTTTCTCATTTGCATTCCTCCTCTCAACCGCGCTCCAACGAACGCTCGCCAAGGGCGTTCCAGCTTATCGGACTCCACAGCACTGTTAAATTTCTGTTATACACCGGTCTGAGCGTATCAAAGGGGCAAGACAATGGTGCGAACGGGGATCGCATTAATTCTGCTTTCGTCGGCTTCGGGCGCGGTAGCGGCCGACACGGACTGGGGCATTCGCGAGGTCGGCAAATCGGTTCGGGCAGCCGAAGAACCGCTTCCGGCCGGGACCTGGGGACTCCAGGAAAATGCCACCGGCAGACGCGTCGACATGGGGGAGATAAGCCAGATCGGGGCCCGCTGGGGCCGGGTCACCAGCACCTATCGCAGCCCCTCCCATAACCGCAGGGTCGGCGGTGTCGCCAACAGCTATCACTTGAGGAACCGGGCGATCGATATCGCCCGCAAGCCCGGCGTCAGTCATGGGCAGATCGCAGCCGCTTTTCGAAGCGCAGGCTATTCGCTCGCCGAGTCGCTCGACGAAGGAGACCATAGCCATTTCGCCTTCGGCCCGCCCAAGCGGCGCTCGGCGACGGTGCGCCCGCAGATGGTCGCAGTCGATTCAGGCGAGAAGACGGAATGGCGGATCATCTATGCCCCGCCGACGGCTGCCGGAGGCAACTGAGACCGACAAGGGGGATAAGCCCATTGTTGGCGAAGCGGGCCCGAACCGCTAGAGCCGCGCCGAAATCCATCATTTCGGTGAACCAAATTGTCCCTTTACAGCCGCTATACCGACCTGCTCGACTCCATCCTCGACCAGCTGGTCGAGGAGGGTAAGCTCCCGGCCGGGCTGAACCGCGCTTCCGTCGCGATCGAGCCGACGCGCGATCCCAGGCACGGCGACCTCGCAACCAACGCGGCCATGGTATTGGCCAAGCCGGCGGGCACCAATCCGCGCGCACTGGCCGAGATCATCAAGCCCGCGCTCGAGGGGCTGCCGGGTGTCGCCGGAGCCGAGATCGCCGGGCCGGGCTTTATCAACATCAGGCTCGATGACAGCGTCTGGCGTGACGAGCTGGTGACCATTCTCGCTGAAAAGGAGCGCTATGGTCTCTCCACCGTCGGGGGGAACGAGCGGGTCAACGTCGAATATGTATCTGCCAATCCCACCGGGCCGATGCACATGGGCCATTGCCGCGGAGCGGTCGTCGGCGATGCACTTGCGCGCCTGCTCGAGGCTGCAGGGTTCCGGGTATATCGATGGGGCTTTCTGGAGAGGGGTGGGCA
>CAZQLI010000167.1:0-4749 GCA_964594145.1 uncultured Sphingomonas sp.
TCCGCAGCAGGCGGCCAAGGCCCTCATTGTCGATGCCGGCATTGTTCGAAGCAATGACGAGATCCTTCACACCGCTTGCCTGGATTGCCGAAATCAGCCGCTCGGGAATTCCGCACAGGCCAAAGCCGCCCGCCGCGATGGTCATGCCGTCAAACAGCAGTCCCTCGAGCGCCGCTTCGGCATTGGGATAGATCTTCTGCATTAGCGTCCCTTCTTCCAATCCCGTTCGGGCTAGGCGAAGTTGAACCGACTTTCAACTTCGCCGGCTACCCGGCTCGCGCGCCGGGGCAATCCTAGCCCTTGAGCTTTCCGAGCACCGACTGGAGCTGCATCGCGTTGCTCATGTCGCCCTCGACCTTGAGCTTGCCGGTCATGAAGGCCGTCATGCCGTCGAGCGCTCCGCTCGCCAGCGCCTGCCAGTCTTCCCAGCTGACCTTGATGGTGGTGTCCGCCGGAGCATCCTGGTCGCTGACCAGCGCGTTCACGCCGTCGAGGAGCACGACCCCGTCGTCGCCCCCGAAATCAATCTTGACCGTCTTTTGCGGAAGCCAGGCCCCCGCGTCCTGCATCTTCGCCAACAGTTCCGACTTGGTCATGATCAATCTCCTCGCTGAACTTTGCCTTCGCCTAGCCATGTGACGGGTTGGCGACAAGCGCGCAGGCTACTATCTCGATGGCATGAGCTACGACACCGACCTCCAGCTTTTCATCGACGGCGTCTGGAAGAGCGGCGAAGGCCGCGATTCCCATACGGTCGTCAACCCGGTCACCGCGAGCGGCATCGCCGAAGTGCCCTACGCCACCAGGGAAGACCTCGAAGAGGCCCTGGCGGCGGCAAACCGGGCCTGGCCGGAATGGAGGTCGACCGACCCCGACAAGCGCGGGGCGATATTGCACAAGGCAGCTTCGCTGCTGCGCGAGCGCGCCGACCATATCGGCGCCATCCTGACCCAGGAGCAGGGCAAGATCCTCGCCGAGGCCAAGGCCGAGGTAATGGGCTCGGCGCAGCTGTTCGACTGGTACGCCGAGGAAGTGAAGCGCGACTATGGCCGGACCCTGGTCCGCCCCGCGGGCCAGCTGTCGCGGGTGATCCGCCAGCCGGTTGGACCGGTCGCGACGTTCACGCCATGGAACTTCCCGATCTACCTCCTGGCAAAGAAAGTTTCCGCGGCGCTTGCCGCGGGCTGCACCGTCATCTCGCGCCCGCCGCACGAAACGCCGGGCTGCACCACCGAGCTGTTCCGGGCGCTCTCGGACGCCGGCATCCCCAAGGGCGTCGCCCAGCTGGTCCACGGCGAGGCCGACCTCATCAGCCGGACCCTGATCGGCAGCCGGGAAATCCGGAAGGTCAGCTTCACCGGCTCGACCGCGGTCGGAAAGCACCTGATGCGCCTCGCGGCAGACAGCATGACCCGGATCACGATGGAACTGGGCGGCCATGCGCCGGTGCTCATCTTCGACGACTGCGACCTTGAAAAGACGCTCGACATGGTCGTGCCCCAGAAGTTCCGGAACGCGGGGCAGGTATGCGTCTCTCCGACCCGCTTCTACGTCCAGGAATCCATCTACGACGCTTTCCTCAAGGGCTTCGCCGAACGGACGGCGAAGGTGAAGGTCGGCAATGGCCTCGAGGCAGAAACGAGGATGGGGCCGCTCGCCAATGAGCGCAGGCCCGAGGCGGTCGGCGCGCTGATCGAGGACGCCGCAGCCAAGGGCGCACGCGTGCTCGCCGGAGGATCGCGAGGCGACGGCGGCTTCTTCTTCCAGCCGACGCTGCTGGCCGACGTTCCCAACGAGGCGAAGATCATGAACGAGGAGCCCTTCGGGCCGGTAGCCGTGACCCGCGCCTTCTCGACCTTCGACGAGGTGATCGAGCAGGCCAACCGGCTTCCGTTCGGCCTTGCAGCATTCGCCTTCACCGAGAACGGCCGCCGTGCAAACCTCATCGGCGATCTCATCGAAAGCGGGATGGTCGGGATCAACACCTTCGCCATCTCCGTCGCCGACGCGCCGTTTGGCGGCGTCAAGGACAGCGGGTTCGGATCGGAAGGCGGCAAGGAGGGCCTGGAATCCTACCAGGTGGTGAAAGCAGTCCACCAGGCTTGAACCCTGGGCCGCGGGGCGCTGCGGCCACCGGCCAGCCCGCCCGCCTGGTCCCGCCTCAGCAGAAAAGGTCGGGTGCCCGGCCGCATCGCGGCATCGCGGGACGAGCCCGGAATGCACCTCCAGCTTCATGAGCGCCCTTGGTCGACATGCTCATCACGAGCATTTCCAGTGCCAGTTGCTCCAGCGACATCCCGCCCCTCAAGGTCGTTCGTTGAGGAGGCGCAGGACGCACCGCTTTTTTCGATGCGCTGGCCCCGTTGACCAGCGTTTCCTCCCTTGTTCCGGCCATAAGGCCAAATGGCGATCTTTCGATCCGTTGCGTTTCATCAGGGAGCCAGGCGACCTTCATCATCGATGAGCGTCAGTTGGCCGGGCGGCTGGTCGCTCCAGGACCAAAGGACGATGTTGAGATCCTGTCCGTCTGAGCCTTTGGCGAAGCTCGGAACGAGCATCCCCTGATAGCCATCGGCTACAAGGGCTTCGGCGAAGAGCTGGGTGCGGGACTTGCCGGACGCCTTCATCTGGTCACGCCAGGCGGGATCGGCCAGCCCGGCAGCGTCCATGCCGTAGCTGGCAAGGGCCGCGGCATCGCGTGCGTCGAAAATTTTCTCGAAGTCGCCGTGATAGGAGACAAGAGTGGTCGGCTGGAGGCTACCGGCCTGGTTGGACTCTCGAACGGCCGTCACGATCGAGAGGGTGACGTAGAGTGCTGGCATGCCCCTGGGATTGAAGCGGCCGCCAAATAGCGCGGCTCCACGACCCGACATTGGCTCGTGGGCGTAGATCGGGTTGAGAGCGCGATAGAGCTTGCCCTTGAATTTCACAGGCGGAAACTAGGCGTACACGCCGGCGTCGACAGCGTCGATGAATTCCAGGACCTCGTCGGCCCTGCCCGCCTTAACGAGCTGCATTGCAGTCTGTCCGGAGAATCCGGGAAGTGGCTCGGAGCGGTACCAGGCAAAGGCCATCAAGGCAGAACCGAACCGGGGTTCGACCTTGTTGATGATTTCGACCATTTCGCGAAGGCGGCGTTGAGTCTTGGTAGACTGAACGCGATCCTTGCGCTGGACCGCGTCCCTGCCAAGACCGGCCGAGCGGGCAACTTCGTCGCTGGTCGTGCGAAGCGCAGCAGCGATCCGGCCCGGAGCGAAGAGGCCTTTTTCAGCATATTGGGCGAGACCCATTGCTTTTCCTTTGTCGCAACTTTTGACGCTATATAGCGTCACTTGATGCGCACTTCAAGCATTCGTCGGCAAGCCGCCGCACATCGCTGGGGCAAAGCCCCTTGTCATCAAGACCGACGGGCCGGGACCGGCAGAACCAGCCATTCGACAGTTCTCGGGAGCTACTTTGGCACGTAACGACAGCCTGTTTGGACAGAGTCTACGGGGACTGCGCAGCGCCTAGGCCAGGCAGGCATAAAGCCATTCGCCCAATTGGCGCTGGATCCCCCGGTCAAAGAAGGCGACCTCCAGGCTCTGCTCGATAACGAGTGCCGGGCCGAGATAGAGCCACACGGGGTGGATCTTCCCATAGCGACGTTGGTCGCGGACGATGGCGACCAGGATGGGCAGATAGGCAAGCACCAGGGCGAGCGAGATCTCCGGCCGCGGAACCATCGGCAACAGGTGGCGGAGCCGGAAAAATGCCGGCCACAGCAGCTGGATGGTTGCAAGGAGGATGAGCCGCTTGTGCCAGTCAGGCCGGCGTCGCATCGCGATGGCCCCGCCGACCAGGAGCAGGAAAAGCGTAAGCCCGGTCGCGGTGCCGGCCAGGCCCGATGTCGCGACCGACCCGAACTCGGCGATATCGCGTCCGGCGGCCCAGGTGGCGGTTGCAATTCCGCTGGCCCATATCGTCACCGCGATCACGAGCCCCCAGCTGCCCCAGCGGCGATGGAGCGGCGTCCGGCTGCCCCTGACAAAGCCGGCCTGGCCAATCAAAAGCAGGATCCAGCAAAGGGCCGAAGCCCCGTGGAGATGGACGTACCAGGGTGCAAGAAAGGATCCGCGCGCCATGGGAAGCGCATAGGTGACGCCAAAGCCGAGCCCGACCACGGCAAGCCCCATGAGGCCGATGCCAAGGTAGAATATCGTCGCTCGGTCTCGTGCCCAGGCATTGGCCATTGTCGATGCCCCCCGGAACCGTTCTTAGCGGGAATGAACCGGGACGCAAAAGAAGCTGCCGCGTCCCTCGAGCCTGGCCGCTTGGCCGTTAGCGATAGGCTCCTTCGCGAAGGTTGATGCCGTGCTCCACCCAGGCCTTGAGGGCAGCGAGCATCTGGGACCAGCCCATGCAGTTGCCATAGCTGGCCGCCCGCCCCTCTTCCGTCTCGCGCCAGCCTGCCTCCTCGACCTCGACTTTCGTGCGCCCCTGCTCGACCTCGCTGAACCTCATCGTCACCTGCAACTGATATTCGACACCCGGCTCGTTCGCCTGCCAGTTGAAAATGACGAGTTCGTCCGGGACGACTTTCGTCACGTGCACCGGGAAGGCGCCAGGGAAGTCGGCAAAGTCCCAGGTCACCGTCTCCCCCTCCTCCATCCGCGCGCTTGCGCCGCCGGTCGTGAAATAGGCCGAGAGCTTCGCCGGATCGGCAACCGCCTCGAACACCTCGTGTCGCGGCCGGTTTACGATGATGAA
>CAZQLI010000168.1:0-4744 GCA_964594145.1 uncultured Sphingomonas sp.
GACCGGCTCTATTTCGAGCCGCTGACGGCCGAGGACGTGCTCGAGGTCATTCACCGCGAGATGGAGACCGGGACGCTCGAGGGCGTCATCGTCCAGCTCGGCGGCCAGACCCCGCTGAAGCTCGCCGCCGAGCTGCAGGAGAGCGGGATCCCGATCCTTGGCACCTCGCCGGACAGCATCGACCTTGCCGAGGACCGCGAGCGTTTCGCGGGCCTGGTCGACGGGCTTGGCCTCAAGCAGCCGGCCAATGGCCTTGCAAGGAGCAGGGACGAGGCCTTCGCCGTTGCCGAGCGCATCGGCTACCCGGTCCTCCTCCGGCCGAGCTACGTCCTTGGTGGCCGCGCCATGGAGGTGGTCGATGGTCCCGACCAGCTCGACCATTATATCGCGACCGCGGTCCAGGTTTCGGGGAGCTCCCCGGTGCTGATCGACCGCTACCTGCGCGATGCGACGGAGGTGGACGTCGATGCCATTTGCGATGGAACCGACGTCGTCGTTGCCGGCGTGCTCCAGCATATCGAGGAGGCGGGCGTCCATTCCGGCGACAGCGCCTGCTCGATCCCGCCCTACAGCCTCTCGGACAAGGTCGTCGCGGAAATCGAGCGGCAGACCCGGGCACTTGCCCTCGCGCTGAAGGTCCAGGGCCTGATGAACGTCCAATATGCAGTGAGGGACGGGGAAGTTTACCTGATCGAGGTGAACCCGCGTGCAAGCCGCACCGTCCCGTTCGTCGCCAAGGCGATTGGCCGGCCGATCGCCAAGATCGCGGCAAGGGTCATGGCAGGCGAGGAGCTCTCCGGCTTCGGCCCGGTCGACCGGAACATCGGGCATATCGCCGTGAAGGAGAGCGTCTTCCCGTTCGCACGCTTCCCGGGAACCGACCCCGTGCTCTCACCGGAAATGAAGAGCACCGGAGAAGTGATGGGAATCGATAGCAATTTTGACATTGCATTTTACAAGTCGCAGCTCGGCGGCGGGGTTCGCCTGCCGGATTCGGGAACGGTGTTCGTGTCGGTGAAGGATACCGACAAGCAGCATATCGTCCCGGCCGCGAGGAAGATGGTCGAGCTGGGGTTCAAGCTCATCGCGACGTCGGGAACGGCCGCTCACCTCGAAGCCGAGGGATTGCCCGTCGAGCGGGTGAACAAGGTGGCCCAGGGGCGGCCCCATATCGTCGACCGGATCGTCGACGGGGAGGTCCAGCTGGTATTCAATACGACCGAGGGCTGGCAGTCGCTCAAGGACAGCCAGGCGATCCGCGAGGCGGCACTCAAGAACAAGGTGCCTTATTTCACCACGGCCGCCGCCAGCATGGCGACTGCAAAGGCGATCGAGACGCTGCGCGGGCGCGAACTTGAAGTAAGATCGCTCCAATCCTATTATTCGGCGACCAAAGGGTAGAATTTCTTCACAAACTGCTTCCGGAATGCGCCCTCCTCGAGGTCGGCGCCGGGGCAACTATTTGACAAAGGACGGTTGTAACATGGCGAGCGACAAGGTGCCGATGCTGGCCGAGGGTCACCGGGCTCTGACCGAGGAGGTCAAGCGGCTGAAGACCATCGAGCGCCCGGCAGTGATCGATGCGATCGAGGAAGCTCGCGCCCATGGCGATCTTTCCGAGAACGCGGAATATCACGCGGCCAAGGAACGCCAGGGCCACATCGAGGCGGCCATCGCGGAAATCGAGGACCGGCTCAGCCGGGCCATGGTGATCGACCCCTCGACACTCTCGGGCGACAAGGTGGTGTTCGGCGCAACGGTCACCCTGGTCGACGAAGACGACAAGGAAGTTCGCTACCAGCTGGTCGGCCAGCAGGAAGCGGACGCCCGGGTCGGCAGGATCAGCTATAATTCGCCGCTCGGACGCGCGCTCATCGGCCGCGAGGTCGGCGAGGAGGTCGAGGTGACGACGCCCGCCGGCGAGCGTTACTACGAAGTCGCCAAGATCGAGTTCATCTAGCGCGTGACCCGGCGCTTCACCGCTACGGTCTGGATCGCCATCGTCACGGTGGCGGTCTCTGCTTTCGCGATCTTCAGCGGGATCGATTACTGGGCGGTGTTCGGCGGGCTGATCCCCGCGCGCATTTCGGGGATCGTCAGCCTGCCCGGCGCCCTTCCGGCATGGATCACGCCATTTTCGAGCGCTCTGCTCCATGGCAGCTGGCTGCACCTTGGCGTCAACATGGTGATGCTGGTCTTTGTCGGCACCATGGTCGAGCGGGTGATCGGCCGGGCAGGGCTCGTCTTCGCCTATGTGGTCGGCGGGCTGGTGGCGGCTTTCGCCCAGTTCCTGTTCGATCCCACGAGCCCCGTCCCGATGGTCGGAGCAAGCGGCGCGATCAGCGCCCTTTTCGGGCTATATGCCCTGTTCTTCGGGCGGCCGAAGCAACTCACTGCCAATCTCAGGCTCAACCGCTACATCAACACCTTATGGCTGCTCGCCGCCTGGATCGTGCTCCAATGGATGGCGGAGATACTGGCCGGGAGCGAGGGCGTGATGATTGCAACGCCCGCCCATATCGGCGGGTTCGTTGCCGGAGTTCTTCTCCAGAAGCCTTTGCTTTTGTGGCGGTACCGCCGGGCCTAGGAGGCCTTCGGCCTCGTGATACCCTCCATGTCCGGCTCGAGCAGCCGGTGGAGATGGACCACCACATATTTCATCTCGGCGTCGTCGACGGTGCGCTGCGCGGCGCCGCGCCACGCCTCCTCGGCGGCCGCGTAACTGTCATAAAGGCCGACCAGGTCGATCTTGCCGAGGTCGACGAACTCGAGGCCCTGCGGGTCCTTGACCCGCCCGCCAAAAACTAGGTGGAGCTTGCTCATTTGCGGCCCGCTAGCATCAAAGGCGCAGCAGCTTCAATCAGCCTTTGCTGCGCGCTGAATCCAGCGCCGCCTTGCCGCTGGTCCTAGCCGCCTCGGTCAGGCCGTCGACCAGGCTCTGGACCGCGCCCTTGCCATGCTCGGCAACGTTGAGCTCGGCAAGCTTTTCCCGGCCTGCTTCCGTTGCTGCCTCATAGGCATTTCGAGCGGTTCCGGTGATTCGTCCGCCGACATCGCCGAGCAGGCGCTGCTCGGTTCGAGTCCTCGGCAGTATTGCCGCGACGAACGCGCCGAGCGCGAGGCCTCCGCCAAGCGCCAGCAACGGGGAGCTTTCGATCTCGTCCCGGGCGCGCACCCGTGCGTCGTCATAGGCCTCAACCGCGCGCTGGCGCGTGGACGGGGCGGCCTGGCGGTTCTTCTGCTCACTGGTAGCCATCATGCTGTCTCCGTCTTGGTTTGGGTTTTGCGGCGCGTCGTGCGCGGCTTGGACCGCGCAGTCGCCTTGGAACGCGCCGGGGCCTTTGCCGGGCCCGGCTCCCTGGGCGGGGTAGGGGCGGCTGGCCTTCCGGGGGCCGCTTTCCTTGCCCGCGGTTCACTCTTCTTGGTTCGCGGCTCGAAAAGTGGCGTCATGGCGTCATAGAATTTAACCGTCGCCGCCTTCAGGGGCTCGCGGGCAAGGAACATGGCGATCGCGGCGACCGCGCCGCCGACTGCAAGCGGGCGCTTTGCAACCGCGTCGACCGCTCCCTCGGCAATGTCGGCGCCCTTGTCCTTGGCCTTTTCCCAGGCCTCGCTTGCCAATGTCCCCGGCTGCAACCTCGCCTGGAGCTCGTGGGCAGTCTCGAGCAGGGCGGCCCGCCGCCTTGCAACCTCGATCCGCGCCGCCGCGATCTTGGGCGAGTCGGTCATTTGATCCTGCCCGCTTCCTGCTTGGCCCAGAGGAACAGGCCATAGGCGATGCCGAAGGTGACCAGCGAGGCGACCAGGCCTCCGCCCAGGGGGCCGAGCAGCGTTGCAAGGCCAAGTGCCAGGCTCATGCACAGCACCACGACGCCGGCGATGAGGAACAGGAGCGAGGCGCCGGCCAGCATTGCCGGCTTCCTCGCAGCCTCGGCCTTGGCTTCGGCTGTGGCCTTCGCGAGGCCGAGCTCGGCCCTGGCATAGGCCTTGCCCTCGTCGATCAGCTGGCCGAACAGTTCGCCGATCGGCTTTTCATCGACATCTTCCTCGCGCGGATCCGGCATAGGCTAGCTCTTCTTGCGGCCGTTCCCGCCGTCCTTGCCCTGGTCGAGGCCTGCCTTCACCAGCCGGACCAGCGCAAAGCCGATGATCGCTGCTCCGGCGAGCGCGACTCCCGGGCTCTTGCGGACGAATTCGCGAGTATCCTCGATCAGTTCGTCGGGATCCTTGGCAGCGACGCGATTGGCGGCGTCCTCGATCGCGCTCGCCGCGCGCCGGGCATATTCGCCATATTCCTCGCCGAGCCGATCGTCGAGGCTCGAGGCCGTATCGCCAATGAGCTTGGATACGTTGGCGAGGGCTTCTCCGGACCGCTCCAGGCCCTGGCCGACGAAGTCGCGGGCCTTGTCGGCTGCCTGGCCGGAAAACCGGTCGGTGCCGCTTCGAAGCGTTTCGATTGCCTTGTCGCGGGCAGTGGGTTCGCGCACGATCAGGGCCTCCTCATTTTCAGTTGCGGATGCTCCGGCAATGACGGTGTCGGTTCCTTCGGGAAGTTCATCGGGATCGGCCATCTTTTCAACTCCTCCTTTTCCCCGCTCAACCGGTACCCCCGTCCATCGTTCCGGCCCATCGATAAGTTGCACGCTTTGCAGCGCGCCGTATAGGGGCCGCAACGAACCTGCCGGCCGTTTCATCGAAAACAGGGGACATTTTTCATGACCGCGATCGTCGACATCCATGCCCG
>CAZQLI010000169.1:0-699 GCA_964594145.1 uncultured Sphingomonas sp.
TATTCCACTTCGGGCGGCCTCCACGGGGTCGGGGTCTCGGTCGTCAACGCCCTGTCATCCGAGCCGATCATCGAGGTTGCCCGGGAAAAGAAGCTCTTCCGCCAGCATTTCTCGAAGGGCGTTGCCACCTCGAAGCTCGAGGAAGCCGGCGCGGCGCCGAACCGGCGGGGGACGAGCGTCAGCTTCACGCCGGACGCGGAGATCTTCGGAACCGACGCGAAGTTCAGCGCGGAACGACTGTACAAGCTCGCGCGCTCGAAAGCCTATCTCTTCGCCGGCGTCGAGATACGCTGGCGATGCGATCCCTCGCTCGCGTCCGACGACGTGCCGGAACAGGCCGTGTTCCAGTTTCCCGGCGGGCTTGCCGATCACCTGGGAGAGCAGCTCGCCGGCCGCGAATGCATTACCTCGCCGCCCTTTGCCGGCCGCCAGGATTTCCCCGAGGGCCAGGGCTCCGCGGAATGGGCAGTGGCCTGGCCGCTGTGGAGCGATGGAAGCCAGACCTATTACTGCAACACCATCCCGACGCCTGACGGCGGCACGCATGAGGCGGGTCTTCGCGCCGCGCTGACCAAGGGGATCCGGGCGTTCGGTGAACTGGTCGGACAGAAGAAGGCCAAGGACATCATCCCCGACGATGTGCTCGGCGGGGTCGAGCTCATGCTCAGCATCTTCATTCGCAATCCCCATTTCCAGAGC
>CAZQLI010000169.1:709-4719 GCA_964594145.1 uncultured Sphingomonas sp.
GAGCCAGACCAAGGACCGGCTCACCAGCCTCGAGGCAGCACGGTTCGTCGAGGCTGCCGTCCGCGACCATTTCGACCATTATCTCGCCGACAACATGGACCGCGGGCGGGCGCTGCTCGGCGCCATTCTCGAGCGGATGGACGAACGGATGAAGCGGCGCGCGGAGCGCGAGGTGAAGCGCAAGACCGCGACCTCGGCACGCAAGCTCCGGCTTCCCGGCAAGCTCACCGACTGCGCCAACGATGATCCCGATGGCACCGAGCTGTTCATCGTCGAGGGTGACAGCGCCGGCGGCTCGGCCAAGCAGGCCCGGGACCGCAAGACCCAGGCCATCCTTCCGATCCGCGGCAAGATATTGAACGTCGCCTCGGCAAGCGCGGACAAGATCCGCTCCAACCAGGAAATTGCCGATCTCATCCAGGCGCTTGGTTGCGGGACGCGCGACAAGTGGGACGAGTCCTCGCTTCGCTACGAGCGGGTCATCATCATGACCGACGCCGATGTCGACGGCGCCCATATCGCGACCCTGCTCATGACCTTCTTTTTCCAGGAGATGCCCGAGCTCGTCCGGCGCGGCCACCTGTTCCTCGCCCAGCCGCCGCTCTACCGGCTGACCGCCGGTTCAAAATCGGCCTATGCGCGCGACGATGCCCACCGGGCCGAGCTCGAGCGGACGGAATTCAGGGGCAAGAAGGTCGAAGTCGCCCGCTTCAAGGGCCTTGGCGAGATGAACCCGCAGCAGCTCAAGGAAACGACCATGGACCCGGCGAGCCGGTCGCTCATCCGGATCACGCTTCCTTCCGAGTACCAGGACCGGCAGCCCGTCCGTGACCTCGTCGACCGGCTGATGGGAAAGCATCCCGAGCACCGCTTCGCCTTCATCCAGAGCCGCGCGTCGGCCCTCTCCGGGGACGAGATCGACGCCTGAGCCCGGGCCTCGCCGGCCGGCGATTTCCCGGATTACCGCCGCTTCCCGGTCTCCTCCATCGGCCGATTGACCCCGCGGGTTCGGACCCATTGTTTACACGGCCTTTACCTCCATCGGGCTAAGGTGAAGCCCTTGGGGGTGCGATGGGTAAAAGCGTGTCGAATGGCGGGGAATCCAGCAACCGGTTGGCAAGGAGCCACCTGGTAACGACCTGTGCCACCCTGGCAGCATTGATCCTCTTCGTGATGCTCGGCGCAACCGTCCTGCCGAGCGCCATCGGCGTCGGCGAAGCGGTCAAGCCTGCACTGACCGCGGCATTCCTGCTCAACATCGCCATCATCCTGTTCGGTTGGCGAAGGGCAAATGACCTCGACCAGACGCTCTCCGCGCTCAAGGCCGCGGAGCGGGAAGCCCTGGCCAATGCCTATACCGACCATATTACCGGCCTCTCCAACCGGAGGGCACTCCTGGTCGAGCTTGAGCGCGCGGCGCGCGAGGGCTCCGCCGGAAAGGCGCTGCTGCTCATCGACCTCGACCAGTTCAAGAAGGTGAATGACCTTTACGGTCACATGGTGGGCGACCAGCTGCTCCAGTGGGTAGCAGACAAGCTCGTCGTGGGCCTTCCGGCCCAAAGTTTCATTTCGCGCCTCGGAGGGGACGAGTTCGCTGCCCTTTTGCCGGACGTCCGTGAGGCAGAGGAGATTGTCGAGAAGCTGGTTGTCGCGCTCGCGGAGCCGGCCACGCTCGGCAATGTGACGACCCAGATCTCCGCCTCGATCGGCATCACCCCGTTTGAATGCTCGGTCCCGCCGCTCGACACGCTGCGCCGCGCCGATGTCGCGATGTACTCGGTCAAGCGCTCGGGCCGCAACGGCCTTGCCTGGTTCGACGGCGAGATGGAACGTCAGCTGCAGAGCCGGGTAGCGCTCGAGGAAGAAATTCGCCGGGCTATCGAAGCCGATGAATTCGTGCCCTATTTCCAGCCGCTGATCAGTCTCGATAGCGGCGAGCTCAATGGCTTCGAGGTACTTGCGCGCTGGCGTTCGCCGACGCGCGGCATCGTCGAACCCGCCGATTTCATCCCGATCGCCGAGCAGTCCGGCCAGATTTCGACGCTCTCGATGCGGGTGATGGAAAAGGCGCTCCTCGAGGCAAAGGACTGGCCCGCAGAGCTGAAGCTCGCGGTCAACATCTCCCCTGTGCAGTTCCGCGACGCCCAGCTTGCAGAGCGCATCGTCAAGGTCCTGACCGAGACCGGCTTTTCGGCGAGGCGCCTCGAGATCGAGATCACCGAGAGCACCTTGATGGAAGATCGCGAACAGGCGCTGACCATCGTCCAGAGCCTCAGGAACAGCGGCATCAGCATCGCGCTCGATGACTTTGGAACCGGCTATGCCTCCTTGAGCCAGCTCCACTCGCTGCCGTTCGACCGGATCAAGATCGACAAGAGCTTCATCAACGCCCTGGGGTCCGACGAGCAGAGCGCTGCGATCGTCGAGACCATTACCGCTCTCGGGCGATCACTGCACGTACCGATTACCGCGGAAGGCGTCGAAAGCGGCACGATCCGCGAGCAGCTGGCGGCGCTCGGCTGTTCCGATGCCCAGGGCTGGTATTTCGGCAAGGCCGTTGCAGGTCATGTCGCAAGCAGCAAGTTCACCCGTCCCGCCGCAATCATGGATCCCCCGGAGCGAGACGCCCGCGCCGCTGGCAAGAAATGGTAGCCTCGGGGCCCGCGGCCTGGAACTTCGGTAACCACGAGGTCCCTGGTCCCGGCGGCCACCCAATCAAATTGAAGCGTGGCACGGTTTTCAACCGCTATCGGGCGAGCTCGAACTGCATCAGGACGTTCACTCCGAGGCTGAGCTCGCCGGGTGACACCGGTGTCGGCGGAGCGGCAGGCGCGGCAACTCCCGCGCGATAGCCGGAAACCATGATCGCGTCGCGCAACGGAGCGGCTCGTCCCGTCTCACGGATGGAAATGATGCGCGCCACGCGCATTCCGGCCGCCTTGGCATAGAGTTCGGCCGTCTCCCTTCCTTTCGCTATCGCCTCCTTTCGGGCTTCGTCCTGGGCAGCACCTGGCTCGTCGAGCGAGAATGTTGGCCCGTTGACCTGGTTTGCGCCGGCGGAAACCAGCGTATCGATGACCTTGCCCATTCGCGAGAGCTGCCGGGCGCGCACCTGCACTGTGTTCCTTGCCTCATAGCCGATGATCTTCGCCGGCTCGGCGGGCGGAACATAGGGCTGGCCATTCAGCCGGGCCAGCTCCCGGGCGTCGCGCTCGGGGTTGTTGTAGCGCGGCTGCAGGCTGATCGCGGAGGTCCGGATGTCGCGTTCCTCGACACCATTTCTCTTCAGCGCCGCGACCACCCGTTCCATGAGCCTGCTATTCTCCGCGAGCGCGTCCGATGCAGTTACGGCGGTGGTCACGACGCCTGCGGAAAACATGGCAACGTCGGGGACCTGCCTGCTTTCGCCCTCGGCGGTGAGAGTGAGCAGCGTGCTGTCGGGGCCAAGCGGCTCGGTGGTTTGCGCAAGGGCGCCAGACGCGGCCAGGCCCAGGATTGCCAGGGCGGCAAGATATTTCATCGCGATCTCCTCTTGGGATTTCACGACGATGTCAGGTGCAAGGCGCAGGGTCCAGCGACCCTGCCCCAGCGCGGGCAATCTACCAGCCGGGGTACCAGTAATAGTCGGGATAATCCGGGAGCCTCTCGGTTCCCATCGAGATGATGGCCGACCCGCTGCCGGGAAGCCCGATGATGGCCGTCCCGTGCGCGGCGCGATAACCGTCGGTTCCGATGGAAAAGCCGAACTCGCCCTGGATCGGCATCGAACGCTTCTCGCCGTCCGGATTGCCGGGAGCTGCCGGCTCGCCGGCGCCGTCGCGCTTGCGGGCAGCGTCGGCAAGCACGGCCTCGATCTGTTCGGGTGTCAGGCGATGTTCCGACGGCATGGCGGCTTGCGGGGCGGGATCGCTGGCAAGCGCCGCGCCGGGCAGTAGGCTGGCCAGGGCCAGGATGAGGATTCGCGCGCTCGCCATCGAGCAGAAGCCGGGCGGCGGCAGCGCGGGCGGCGC
>CAZQLI010000170.1:0-2727 GCA_964594145.1 uncultured Sphingomonas sp.
CCGGCGGCGGCGATGGCCCGCCCCTCAAGGTCTCGGAAACGATCATCCGCAACCTGCGCGTGCTCGCCACCGACCAGCGGATCGACAGCAAGAACGAGGAAGGCAAGACCGTCGTCAAGACGTTCAACACCATCACGCTCGAGACCACGCCGCGGATCGCCGAGAAGATCGCGGTCGCCCAGTCGCTCGGCACGCTGAGCCTGGCCCTTCGCTCGATCGCCGACAACACGGCCGAGCTCGAACGCGCCATCGCTGCCGGCGACGTGAAGGTGCCCGAGGGCGCCAACCCGGCCGAGGAAAAGCGCATGCTGCTGGCGATCGCCAATCGCCCGGCGGACAGCAACACAACCTATGTCACCGGCGGTGACGTGTCGCGCTTCCAGCGCAGCAGCGTCCCGGCCCGTGCCCCAAGCGAGCAGGCCAGCAATGGCAGGTCCGCCGGGGGCGAGGCGACTGCCGGAATAATCTCGAATGGTCCGGTGGTCCGCGTTGCCCGTGGCAACAGTGTCACCGTCGTTCCGGTGGGAGCTCGCTAAGATGACCCGTAACATGATCCGCCGCCGCGTTCGCCTGGGCACCGCCCTTGCCGCGCTGGCCCTCAGCCTCGGCCCTGTC
The DNA here is from genome assembly GCA_964594145.1 of uncultured Sphingomonas sp. Lineage (GTDB taxonomy): Bacteria > Pseudomonadota > Alphaproteobacteria > Sphingomonadales > Sphingomonadaceae > Sphingomicrobium. The sequence continues at coordinate 616 of CAZQLI010000170.1, forward strand.
GCCGTTGCAGCTCCGGCGGTGGCCCAGTCACGGGCTGCCACTCCCTCGGAGACGCTGACGCTGTCGCAGAATGCCGGCTCGCTGGTCCGCATGTCCTCGCCGATGGCAGATGTTTTCGTCGCCAACCCGGGGATTGCAGACGTCCAGGTCCGCTCCTCGACGCAGCTCTACATCTTCGGCAAGTCTGCCGGCGAGACGACGGTCTATGCGACCGACCGCAATGGCCGGGTGGTCTACGCCGCCAATGTCCGCGTCGGCAACAACGCCGGGTCGGTCGGCGAAATGCTCCGCCTCGCGATGCCCGAAGCAAGCATCCAGGCCACTCCGATGAACAACCTGGTGCTCCTGACCGGAACGGTCGCCGCGCCGGAGGACGTGGAGGAGGCCCAGCGCCTCGTCCAGGCCTATGTCGGTGACGGCACGCAGGTGGTCAGCCGCCTCAAGTCGGCAACGCCGCTCCAGGTGACGCTCAAGGTCAAGATCGCCGAGGTCAACCGCTCGCTGCTGAAGCAGTGGGGCTTCAACCTCCTCGCGACGGATACGACGAGCGGCTTCCAGTTCGGACTGGCGCAGGGCCAGGGCATCAACCTGCCCGACGTCAACTGCACCGAGGACTGCGCTCCCGCACGGGTCATCCGCAACACGATCGGCTCGACGCTGACCGGCGGCGGAAAGCTGTTCGGGCTCGATATCCTCTCCTCGCTCGACCTCGCCGAGGTCGACGGGCTGGTATCGATCCTCGCCGAGCCGAACCTCACCGCGCTTTCGGGCGAGACGGCAAGCTTCCTTGCCGGCGGCGAGTTCCCGGTTCCGATCTCGCAAAGCCTTGGCACCGTGACGGTCGAATATAAGCAATATGGTGTCGGCCTCGCCTTCACGCCGATCGTTCTTGCCGACGGGCGCATCTCGATGCGGGTCCGCCCGGAAGTCAGCGAACTTTCGAACGAGGGCTCGATCAGGCTCAATGGCTTCGAGGTCCCGGCGCTGACCACCCGTCGCGCCGAGACCACGGTGGAGCTGGGCTCCGGCCAGAGCTTCATGATCGCCGGCCTGCTCAAGAACACCAACACCAACAGCATCGACAAGGCGCCGTTCCTCGGTGACCTGCCGATCCTCGGCATGCTGTTCCGGTCCACCCGCTACCGGCGGGCGGAAACCGAGCTGGTGATCGTCGTGACGCCGTACCTGGTGCGGCCGGTCTCGAACCATCTCGCGCTTCCGACCGACGGCTATCGCGCGCCGACGGATGGCCAGCAGATCCTCGAAGGCCAGAATTTCCACGGCGTGTCGGGTCCCGCAACGGTCCCGCCGACCGCGGTACCGGCAATCACCAGCGCAACCTCGGCCAGCGCGGTCAGCCCGGGCTTCAAGCTGTGAACGGCCCCGCGCAAAGGAAGGAACAGACGATGCGTCGTACATTGGTAATTCTCGCCATGGTTCCAGCGCTGTCGGCTTGCCTCGCTACAGCCCAGGACCGGCATCCCAACCCTGCCCGGGGCCTTGAGGCGGTCAACCAGCCGGTCGTGACCCGCACGGATTACGCGCTGGACGTTGCCGCTCCTGGCGGATCGCTCCCCTCCTCCGAGGAAGGGCGGCTCGATGCCTGGTTCAGCTCGCTGCAGCTCGGCTATGGCGACTCCATCCACGTCGATGGCCCCTATGCCCAGGCCGCACGCGCCGACGTGGCACGGGTCGCCGGGCGCTATGGATTGCTGCTCAGCGACGGCGTTCCGGTCAGCCAGGGCGCGGTCCCGCCGGGCAGCGTCCGGGTCATCGTCAGCCGGACCCGCGCAAGCGTCCCGGGATGCCCGAACTGGACCGTCCCGGCAGCGCCGACCAACGAGAATGCGAGCATGTCGAACTTCGGTTGCGGCGTGAACAGCAACCTCGCGGCGATGGTCGCCAATCCCGAGGACCTGATCCACGGGCGTGACGGTGGCGGCGTCGGCGACGCCCAGACCGCGACCCGGGCCGTCGAAGTCTATCGCAAGACTGCTCCGACCGGGTCCAAGGGTCTCCAGAGCATCAATACGAAGAGTGGGAACTAGTGATGAACGCACCGTTCCAAGCCCGCGCGGGTCTGCGTGACCCCTTCACGGCCTTTGTCTGTGA
>CAZQLI010000170.1:2737-4718 GCA_964594145.1 uncultured Sphingomonas sp.
TCGGCCGGTTGCGGTCGAGCACGGCTGGTCGCCGGAGAAAGTCCACAAGGGTGGCCTGCGCAACGCGGTCCAGTCGCTGTCCGTATCGGCAAGCCCGACGATCCTGTTCGTCGACCTGTCGGAATCGGCCGACCCGCTGAACGACATCAACGCGCTCGCGGAAGTCTGCGAGCCGGGCACGGTCGTCATCGCGGCAGGCCAGGTCAATGATGTCCGCCTCTATCGCGACCTCGTCGCCAGCGGCATCCACGACTATCTGCTCAAGCCCTTCACGGTCGACCAGCTGCGCGACACGTTCGCGCATGCCCAGTCGATCCTGTCGGGCCCGCGCGGCGAAGCCCAGGCCGACAAGCCGCACGTGATGAGCGCCGTGATCGGCGTCCGCGGCGGCGTTGGTGCATCGACGATCGCGACCAGCCTCGCCTGGCTGATGGGCGAGAAGGCCCATCGCTCGACGGCGCTGCTCGACCTCGACGTCCATTTCGGGACCGGCGCCCTGGCGCTCGACCTCGAGCCCGGACGTGGCCTGACCGACGCGATCGAGAACCCGAGCCGTATCGACGGCCTGTTCATCGAGCGCGCCATGATCCGCGCCAACGAGCGTCTCTCGGTCCTCTCGGCCGAGGCCCCGCTTCACCAGCCGCTAATCACCGACGGCACCGCCTTCTTCCAGCTCCAGGAGGAGATGAAGAACGCGTTTGAATCGACGGTGCTCGACCTGCCGAGGCACATGCTGATCCAGTATCCGCACATGGTCCATGACGCCCATGCCGCGGTGGTGGTGAGCGAGCTCACGCTCGCAGCGACGCGCGACACGATCCGGGTGCTTGCCTGGCTGAAGTCGCACGCGCCGCAGACCAAGGTCATCGTCGTTGCCAACCGGGTCCCCTCGGGCGGCGCGCTCGAGATCAGCAAGAAGGATTTCGAGCAGTCGATCGAGCGCTCGGTGGACATCGTCTTCCCGTTCGACGGAAAGATCGGTGCCCAGGCCGCCAAGCTCGGCAAGCCGATGGCCGAGATTGCCACCGGCAAGATGGCAGCGCCCTTCACCCAGCTGTCGAACATGGTGCTGAGCCATGCCAGCGAGGAAGGCGCGGTCTCCGAGATCAAGAGTGGTTCGGCTGGCAGCAAGTCGCTGGTCGACAATCTCAAGTCGATGCTGGCCAAGCCCAAGGACAAGGCCGCCTGAGGCATCAACTCTGAACGGGAGGGGTTCGCCCCTCCCCGCCAGGCAGACGAGCAGGGACGTACGAACAAGTCATGATCTATATCATCATCTTGGCAGTCGGCGTTTTGGCCACGCTCCTGCTTGGCAGCAGGGCTCTTTCCGGCCCGAGCCCGCGCAAGGCACTGAAGCGCCGAATGGAACTGGTCAAGGAACGCCACGCCGATGGCGTCCTTGCCGCCAATGCCCAGGCGCAGATCCGCAAGCTGATGGCCGAGCGGGCGAGCCGGGTCGAAGGCATTTTCTCGACCCTGATCCCGCGCCCGGCGCTGATGCGCCAGCGGCTTGAGCAGACCGGAACCCCGATAACGCTCGGCAAATATGCGATGGCCTCGCTCGGCCTGATGCTGTTCGTCGCCTCGCTGCTGATGCTGCGCGGTGCGCCGTTCACCCTCGGGTTGTTCGCCGGGCTGTTCGTCGGCATTGCCGTCCCGCACTTCGCCGTCAATTTCCTGATCAAGCGGCGGATCAACAAGTTCAACGGCAACTTCCCCGATGCGATCGAGCTCATGGTCCGCGGCCTTCGTTCGGGCCTGCCGATCACCGAGACGCTCGGCGTCGTCGCCAACGAGATCCAGGGCCCTGTCGGGATCGAGTTCCGGGCGGTCGCCGACAAGATGAAGATCGGCCGGACCATGGAAGCGGCTCTCCAGGAGACCGCGGACCGGCTTGGAACGCCCGAGTTCCAGTTCGTCGTGATCACCCTCGCCATCCAGCGCGAGACCGGCGGCAACCTCGCGGAGACTTTGTCGAACC
>CAZQLI010000171.1:0-1142 GCA_964594145.1 uncultured Sphingomonas sp.
CCATCGGGTGGGCGTCGCGGCGGAAACCGCGATAGAAGTGAACGAGCTGCTCGTGCACCATCGTGTGGCGGGTGATGGTGTAGGCGAACTCGTCCAGCTCCTGCTGCTTCGGCAGGTCGCCGTGAAGCAGCAGGTAAGCCACTTCCATGAAGCTCGACTGCTCCGCGAGCTGGTCGATCGGATAGCCCCGGTGCAGGAGGACGCCCTCGTCGCCGTCGATATAGGTAATGGCGCTCTGGCAGCTCGCAGTCGAGGTAAAACCGGGGTCGTAGGTGAACATCCCCGTCTGGCCGTAGAGCTTGCGGATATCGATGACATCCGGGCCGACCGAGCCATCGAGTAGCGGATAGGACAGGTCGCCGGCCTGGGTGGCGAGTGTCACGGTCTTGGTCATGAATTTGGCTCCAGCATTTGATCGGCGATACGCGCGAGGCTCTCGTCTTTGCCCAACAGGAGGAGCACGTCGAAAATCCCCGGGGATGTCGCTTTGCCCGTGAGTGCCGCTCGGAGCGGCTGTGCGATTTTGCCTAGCTTAAGTCCGCTGCGTTCGGCAACATTTCGCACCGCAGCATCGAGCGCGTCATGTTCCCACTGCGGTGAGGAAAGAAGCGCTGCATGGGTCTCGGCGAGGATGGCGCGGGCCTCGCTGTTCAGCAGGGCGGCGGCCTTTTCGTCGATCGGGATCGGCCTCTGGGCGAACAGGAACTCGGCACCTTCCGCCAGTTCGTTGAGGTTCCTGGCACGGGACTTGAGTTCCGGCATTGCCCGGATAAGGAGCGGCAGTTCCTCGTAGCTCAGTCCGAACTTGGGCGAGACCAGCGTCGCGAGGCGGGCATCGTCCGCCTCCCGCATATAATGGCCGTTGAGGCTTTCGAGCTTCTTCAGGTCGAAACGGGACGGGCTCTTGCCGACATGGCCGATATCGAACCACTCGATCGCCTGGTCGCGACTGATGATCTCGTCGTCGCCATGGCCCCAGCCGAGCCGCAGCAGATAGTTGAACAGCGCCTCGGGAAGAATGCCAAGCTCGTCGCGGTAATTGTCGACGCCAAGCGCCCCGTGTCGCTTCGACAGCTTCGCGCCGTCCTGGCCATGGATGAGCGGGACATGGGCGTAGCGGGGCACCGGCCAGCCCATCGCCT
>CAZQLI010000171.1:1152-4707 GCA_964594145.1 uncultured Sphingomonas sp.
TTGTTGAGGTGGTCATCGCCCCGGATGACATGCGTCACGCCCATGTCGTGATCGTCGACGACGACCGCGAGCATGTAGGTCGGCGATCCGTCCGACCGGAGCAGGATGAAATCGTCGATTTCCTGGTTGGCGACCTTCACCTCGCCCTGGACCAGGTCGTCGATGACGGTCTCGCCCTCGCGCGGAGCCCGGATCCTGATGACGTAGGGCTGGTTGTCCGGCCCGTCCGTTCGATCGCGCCAGGGGCTGTTGATCTTGAACGGCTTGCGCTCGGCCTGGGCAGCCTCGCGCGCCGCGGCCAGCTCTTCCTGGGTCATGTAGCAACGATAGGCAGAGCCCTTTTCCAGCAGCTCGCGCGCGACTTGCGCATGGCGTTCCTCGAACTGCGACTGGAAATAGGCTTCGCCGTCCCCGCTGATCCCGAGCCAGTCCAGCCCGTCGAGGATCGCGTCAATCGCTTCCTTGGTCGACCTGACCTTGTCGGTGTCCTCGATCCGGAGGAGATATTTGCCGCCGTGGTGCCGTGCAAACAGCCAGTTGAACAGCGCGGTGCGGGCACCGCCAATGTGGAGATAACCGGTCGGTGATGGCGCGAACCGGGTTACAACAGTCTTTGCTATGCCGCTTGCACTCAAGCACGCTTTCCTTTGTTCTGAAGGGGCCGAAAAGGCCTGGACGAGGGCCCCTATCATAGAGATAGCGGCTCTGGAACCGGCGGGCGGCTCCTTTTTGAAATGCCGCCGGTTCCGGCCCGCGCCACCATGTTTTGCGAGCCGGGCCAGGCAATTGCCGGACCGCGACAGTGGAGGGGCTTCAGCCCTTCGCGATCAGCGGGAAACGGGTCAGGCGGATTGCCAGACCGCCAGCTCGTTCCCCGACGGATCGATGAAGTGGAATCTCCGGCCGCCGGGGAAAGCAAATATCGGCTTGGCGATGACCCCGCCGCTGCCGGCGACCGCGTCGAACGCGGCCTCCAGGTCCTCGACCCGGATAACCGGAAGCGGCGCTGCCAGCGCCTCCTCCGGCTGACCGTTCAGCCCCAGGTCGACGTCGCCACTGGTGGTAGCGGCATAGTCGGGGCCAAAAGCGGCGAACGTCCAACCGAATGCCTTCGCGTAGAAGGCACGGGTCAGCTCATGCGCGGTGGCGCTTGGCAGCTCGACATAATCGATACGCGCCATTTCGAAAGGCTCAGTAGCGCCGGATGAGGCCGGCAAGCCGACCCTGGATCGTGACCCGCCCCTCGTCGTAGCGCTGCGGCTCATAGCTGCGGTTGGCCGGGTCGAGCCGGATCATCTGGCCCTCGCGGCGATATGTCTTGAGCGTTGCCTCCTCATTGTCGATCAGCGCCACCACGATCTCGCCGTCGCGGGCGTTGTCGACCTTCCGGATCAGTGCATAATCTCCATCGAGAATACCTTCCTCGACCATCGAATCGCCTGACACCTCGAGGGCGTAATGCTCGCCAGGGCCGAGCAGCGCTGCCGGCACCGCGAAAGCCTCGGTTCCCTGCAGTGCCTCGATGGGCGTGCCGGCCGCAATGCGGCCGTGAAGCGGGATGTCGATCGTGTCGTTGGCTGCAGCGGGAAGGGCGCGGTCGCCCTTTGGCGGGGCAGAAGCCGCCACTTCCGGCATCCGTAGCACCTCGAGCGCCCGGGCCCGGTTGGGGAGGCGGCGGATGAACTGCCGTTCCTCGAGCGCGGAAATAAGCCGGTGAACGCCCGACTTCGACTTGAGGTCGAGCGCCTCGCGCATTTCATCGAAGCTCGGCGAAACGCCTGTCGCGGATAGGCGCTCATTGATGAAATTCAGCAGCTCATGCTGTTTTACCGTCAGCACCGGGCCCTCCATGTCCCAAGGGAACGAATAGAGAACGTCTATGAAACGAAAAGGATTTCGTCAAGCCACTGCATGACAGAGCGCGAGAAACGCCGAGAGCAGCTCCCTGCCTTGTTGCGAGGCGACGCTTTCCGGGTGGAACTGGATGCCATGGACCGGGGCATGTTCATGGCGCATCGCCATCACCGTTCCGTCCTCGCTCCAGGCATTGGCAATAAGGGGCGGGGAGGGTGATGGAACCGCCAGCGAGTGGTATCTCGTTGCGCTGAAAGTCTCCGGGAGTCCTTCGAACAGGCCAGTGCCGTCATTGCGGACGGTCGCGACCTTGCCATGGACCGGCATCGTCTGTTCGACGCTTGAACCGCAGGCAAGCGCGATTGCCTGGTGGCCAAGGCAGACGCCAAGCAGTGGACGGCCGCTCTCGATGCAGCCCGCCGCAAGTCCGACCGAGATGCCCGCGTCCCGCGGCGTGCCTGGCCCAGGCGAGATGAGATAGCCCTCTGCCCCCGAGTCCAGCGCCTCGGCGGCGGTCAGGGCGTTGTTGCGCTTGACTGCGACCTCGGCTCCAAGCGCGACCAGGTAGTCGACCAGCATGAAGGTGAAGCTGTCGACATTGTCGATGACGAGGATCTGCGGCGGGGACACCGCTATCCTGGCTCCTACAGTCCGCCGCCGGTGATCCGCTGCTTGGACGCCGCGATTGCCTTCTCGTCGCGCTTGACGCCCTGGTCGAGCTTCATCGCCGTAACCATCTGCATCGCAAGCTCGTCCGAGACCGCGCTCTGGAACTCGGCCTGGGTCCGGGCGATCAGGGTCGGGTTGGTCGAGGCGTCGCGCGGCGTGATCTTGTCCGTCTTGACGACGAAAAAGCCGCGGCCCCTGGGGTCGGCCACCATCCGGCTCTTCCCCTGCGCCAGGGAAAACATCATCCGAAGCGGCGCTGCTGCCTCCTCCGTCGCCTGGCTGATCTGGATCCGCTGCGCCTTGACCGGCCGAACCGCGGGGAGGTCGACGCTGGCCTCGGCGACCGCTTTTTCGAGGGTCGCTCCGGCGGCGACCTTCCTTGCAATATCGGACGCGACTGCCTGGGCCCGCTCGTTCGCCTTGCGCTGGATCCAGTCCTCGCGGACACGGTCCCTGATCTCGGCAAGCGGGGCAGGGGCGGCCTCGATTACCCGCTCCACCCCGACGAGCACATAACCCGCATCGCCTTCCAGCGTGACCACCTCGGGCTCGTCCGCCGCCATGACGAAGCCGGCCTTGAGGACCGGCGCGAGCTCGGCCGGGAACTGGTAGCCGGCATCGCCCCTGGCCTGGCCACTGGCATTGATCGGCGGGGTCGTCGTTACCTGGAGCTTTGCAGCGGTCGTCGCCTCGGCAAAGCTTGCGCCTTCGGCAATCTGGTCCTCGACGTCCGCTACCAGCTCGGTAAGCGCGTCCCTCTTCTTGCTGGCCGTCAGGAGTTCGGCGATTTCATCCCGCGCCTGGGCGAGGCTCCTGCCCGACGCGCCCTGGATGTCGTCGATCTTGATGACGTGCCAGCCAAGGTCCGACCGCAGCGGCCCGACAATCGCGCCCTTTGCGGCGCCGAACGCCGCCCGGGCGACTTGTTCGCCGGCAAGGTTGGAGAATTCCGCCAGGGTCTGCGGGCCGACGCTGACGTCCGCGGCGGAAAGGCCCGCGGGCGCTGCGGCAGCGGCGAAGGCCGCGCCGCCT
>CAZQLI010000172.1:0-4638 GCA_964594145.1 uncultured Sphingomonas sp.
CTCGATGAGCTCGACCAAGTCGGCGATCGGCCATCTCCTCGGCGGCGCTGGCGCGGTGGAGACCATCTTCTGCATCCTCGCCATTCGCGACCAGGTCGTTCCGCCAACGCTCAACCTCGACAATCCGAGCGAAGGCACCGCGGGAGTCGATCTCGTTCCCCACAAGGCGAAGAAGCGCACCGTCCGGGCCGCGCTGAACAACAGCTTCGGCTTCGGCGGGACCAACGCGTCGCTGATCGTCAAGGCGGTCAGCTAAGCCCCACCATGCTGCGCCGAGCGATCCTCGTCACGGCGGTGCTGGCCCTGGTCGCGGCTTCCGCCGCCGTCTGGCTGCTATGGGGATCACCAGGCCCGAAGGCTGGGCCGCACCGGGTGATCGTCGAGGAAGGCTCGACCCTGGCGACGGTCGCAAGCCAGCTTGAGCAGCAGGGAGTCATCCCGGGGAGCGCAAGGAGCTACAGGGCGATGGCCCGGCTGTTCGCTTCGCGCGACCCGGTCCAGGCAGGCGAGTTCGAGATCCCGGCCGGGACGAGCGGGGCAGGGGTGCTCGACATCCTCCAGCACGGAAGGCCGGTCGTCAGGCTGGTCACGATCCCGGAGGGAATGCCCTCGATCCTGGTCCAGGAAAAGCTCGCCGCAATCCCGGAACTCACCGGCCCGGCGCCGCTGCCCCCGGAAGGATCGGTCCTTCCCGACAGCTATGACTGGCAGAAGGGCGAGAGCCGGGCGGCCGTGCTCCAGCGGATGACCGCCGCCATGGAGAGGGAAGTCGACAAGCTCTGGGCGAGCCGCAAGCCGACCTGCCCGGTCGCGACGCCGCGGGAGGCCGTGACGCTCGCCTCGATCGTCGAGAAGGAAACCGGAAAGCCCAGCGAGCGGCGGATGGTCGCCGGCGTCTACTGCAATCGCCTGCGGGTCGGGATGAAGCTCGATGCGGACCCGACGGTCATCTACCCGATCACCAACGGAAAGCCGCTCGGCCGGCGAATTCGGCGCTCCGAGCTCAACGCCATCACCGGCTATAATACCTATCGCGAGCCGGGCCTTCCCGAGGGGCCAATCGCCAACCCTGGCCGGGAAAGCATCGCCGCCGTCCTCGACCCCGCCGAGACCGAAGCCCTTTATTTCGTCGCCGATGGCACGGGCGGCCATGTATTCGCCCGGACGCTGGCCGAGCACCAGGCCAATGTTGCAAAATGGTACGCGATCCGCCGCGCGCGCGGCGAGATGTAAGCCTAGGCTCCTATCGCACCGGAAGGGACATAGCCGACACGACCGTCGGGCCCATATCCCCAGGCCCAGCCAAGGCTGTTGTCCAGCATGCGGATCTCGTCGCCCTTCTTGAGGGTCGCGATCGGCTCGGCGTCGGGGCTTGGCTGGCAAAGCAGCATGGCTTCCTCGACAAGGTGCCGGACGAGCGGTTCTGCATAATGGGACGCGATCACCCGCCCGGCGAGGGCGACGTCGGCAAGGTCCTTGCGATAGGCATTGCTGCTTGGATCGGGGAGGTCGGAAACGCCCGTCAGCGCGAAACCCTCAGCGGTCCGCGAAGGCTGGCTCCCTCGATCGCAGGTCGATTGCGCGGCGCTGGTCGTCCTCGCCGGCGCGGAGATATTTTTTGAAACCTTCAAGAAATTCGGCCCCGTCATTGGTGCGGACGACAAACACGTTGCGGCGGTCGTCCTGATCCCGCTCACGGCGCAAATAGCCGAGGCCTCCCAAGGTATTCAAGGCGCGCGTTACGACCGGCTTCGACACGCCCAGGAGGCGTGCAAGGCCGCGCACCGTGTGGGGCCCCGGCGTCAGGTAAACGAGCATCAGCAAGGCCATCTGCCGATTGGTAAGATCAGGCTCACCCGACCGGACATATTCAATCAGTGCCCGCATCCAGCCCGATAGCGAAGCATCGGCCATTGGTTCGATCACTCCCGTCGTAGCGTAGCGATGAAGTAACCGAGAAAGGGCACTTTGGTTGCGTAACGACCTTCCGCCGCAGCGAAATTTCGTCGATTAATCGCTGGTCGGTGCGGCTCCGTTACGCGCCGTAACGTGCCCGAAGCATGGCGAAGGCCGCCCTAAGTCCCATTGCTTCGCCGCCCTTTGGCCGACCCGGCTTGGGGCTCGGGCGCCAGGCGAAAGTGTCGAAATGGGCCCATGGGATGGTCGGCGAGGCGAAGCGTCGGAGGAACAGCGCGGCGGTGATCGAACCCGCCATCGGCGAATCCGCGGCGTTGCTGAGATCGGCGAGATCGGACTTCAGCATTTCGTCATAGCCGTCCCAAAGCGGCATCCGCCACAGAGGGTCCGTGACCTCGGTCGCGGCGGCCTCGAGCGCGTCTGCCAGCGGGTCGTCGTTGGCGAACATCGCCGGGAGATCCGGCCCGAGCGCAACCCGGGCTGCGCCGGTGAGGGTCGCGAAATCGATCATCAGTTCCGGCTCCAGCTCGACCGCCCTTGCCAGGGCATCGCCGAGAATGAGCCGGCCTTCGGCGTCCGTATTGTCGATCTCGACCTTGAGGCCCTTGCGGCTGGAAATGACGTCCCCCGGCCGGATCGCCGTTGCCGAAACGCTGTTCTCCACCGCCGGGACGAGGAGGTGAAGCCTCACCGGAATCCGCTCGGCCATGACCAGCCGGGCGAGGCCAAGCGCATGGGCCGCTCCGCCCATGTCCTTCTTCATCAGGCGCATGCCGCTGGCTGGCTTGATGTCGAGCCCGCCGCTGTCAAAGCAGACCCCCTTGCCGATCACCGCGATCCTTGGCGCGTCTTCCCGCCCCCAGGACAGCTCGATCAGTCTCGGGGCGCGGTCGCGGGCAGCGCCCTGGCCGACGGCGGCAATCATCGGATAGCCCTGCTGGAGCGCGTCGCCCGAAGTGACTTCGATTTTCGCTCCAAACTGGTCGGCGAGGCCGCGGGCATGTTTTTCCAGCTCGGCCGGGCCAAGGTCCGCCGCTGGAGTGTCGACGAGGTCCCGCACCTCGGCCGTGGCCTCGGCGATCCGGACGGTCCGCTCGATCGCGGCGACCTCCTTGCTGAAAAGCACCCGCGGCCCCGACACGCGCTCGTCGCTGGACCTGTAGCTGGACAGGCGATGCTGCCCGAGAAGCCAGCCGAGCATCGCCGGGCCAGGCTCGCCGTCGGCAAGGCGATAGCTTCCCTCGGGCAGGTCCTCGGCAAGCTTTGCAAGGCACCAGGGCGAAAGGCTGCCGGCATTGGCCACGGTCGCGACGATTTCCCAGTCGCCGGCCGGGAGCGGCAGGATCTGGAACTGGTAGGCCTTCTTGCCGTCGAACCGGGCAGCTTCGAGGAGCTTTCGCCGGTCCGCCGGCTGCTTCTTCACCCAGTCACCAAAGCTCGCCTTGTCGACCAGGTGGATTGCGCGCGCCGGCCCGCCGCGGTCCGGCTGCAATAGGGAGGCAAATTCTGTCATCGCCTGCCCTTAGCCGAGCCAGGGGCAGGGCGACAGTGACTAGTGGCTGGCCCTGGAGAGCTGGCCGCGGATCGCTCCTGCCGGGAACTCCGCATTATGGACGTTGAAATAATAGTCCGACGGCTTGGCGATGAGCTGGGCCGCGTTGCGGGACGTGGTGTCGATGCATCCCGAGCTGGTTCCCAGCGGCGGCGCCGGGAACGGGATGACGACGGGGCCCGGATCGGTCGGCGGCGCGATATGGATATGGGCGGCCGTCGGAGTGGCGATGTCCGCGACCACCAGCTCGTAGCAGATCCTCTTCTGGCCTGGGGTGACGGTCATCCTGATGCTTCCGCTGCCGTCGGGATCGCCCGGTCCCGGGCGCTCGGCAGCGCCGGTGAGCGTCGCCACTAGCACGGTTCCGCCGCTTGCGACATGTTCCGCGGCGCCTGGAACGGCGATGAACGCCGACAGGGCCATGATTGCACAGCCATGCTGGATGAGTTTCATGGTGCAGCCCCTTTCGGACCCCCGGCCGAACGGGGAAACCGTCGTTGAGGCTCGGAGTTCCGTCCAGCCTGCCAACTGCGCCTAGGCGGGCACTCCGAAAAGGTCGTGCTCGTCGCTCTCTTCGACGAGCACCATCGCAAAATCGCCAGGCTGGAGCCCTCCCGAGTCGCGCAGGGGGACCTCGCCGTCGATTTCCGGGGCATCCGCCTGTGACCTTCCGGTCGCGCCCCCGGTCTCTTCGTCGACCGCGTCGATCAGCACCTCGATCGTCGTTCCGACCTTGGCGGCCAGCTTTTCCGCCGAGATGCGGGCGGTGAGTGCCATCAGGCGCTGGTAGCGCTCTTCCTTCACTTCCTCGGGCACGGCCCCGGGAAGGTCATTGGCCGCTGCTCCCTCGACGGGCTCGAAACGGAAGGCGCCGACCCGATCCAGCTGCGCCTCGGCCAGCCAGTCGAGGAGATATTGGAAATCCTCCTCGGTCTCGCCCGGGAACCCGACCACGAAGCTCGAGCGAACCGCGATGTCGGGGACCTGCCGTCGCCAGTTGGCGAGCCGTTCGAGCACCTTCGCCTCGTTGGCCGGTCGCCGCATCGCGCGCAGGACCCTGGGGCTCGCATGCTGGAAGGGAATGTCGAGATAGGGCAGCACCAGGCCCGCGGCCATCAGCGGGATAACCTCGTCGACATGGGGGTAGGGGTAGACATAGTGCAGCCTGA
>CAZQLI010000173.1:0-4616 GCA_964594145.1 uncultured Sphingomonas sp.
GCGACGCCATTGCCGGTGCCCGCAGCTTCGCCTCGTCCCATGGACTGGGACCCCGGGACCGGGCCCGGCTGTGCATCATCGTTGAGGAAATCGTCGCCAACCTCATCGAGCATGGCGGCCATGACCCGGCCGAGCCCGTGCGCATCCGGATCGAACGAAGGGGCGACGACATCTCGCTGACGATCGAGGACCGCGGCGCCCCGTTCGACCCGCGACAACTGCCAGGCGATCGCCGGATCCCCGACCGCGGCGGCGGCGCAGGCCTTCACCTCGTCAAGGCCTGGTCGACCATTACCGGCTATGAACATTCCGCTGGCGGAAACCGCCTCAGCCTCTCGCTTCCGCTGCGAGGGCTCTAGCGCGCGTCCTACTCGGCGGCCCAGAGCTTCGATTTCTCGACGATCGTCAGTTCCCGGAGAAGCGCGTCGACGCTTCCCGAAAGATCGTCGAGGAAGGTGATCTGGTGCCTTGCGCCCCTGTAGCTTTCGACGAGCAGGATGGCGTCGAGAAGAATGGGAACGACCAGGCCCTCCGGGTCGTCCATCTCGGCAATGCCTTTCAGCTTCTCGAGCGCCTTTCGCCGGGCGCCTTCCGGATCCGACATGGCAGCCGCCCTCCCTATCAGCCAACCCATCTTCGATTCTCCTATTGCGGCAAGACTATTCCAAGACCGGGCGCAATGCAGTTCGGTCGGGCGCAGGTTCGGCGCGGCTTGGCGATAACCCCGCCAACCCTTGTTCCTCCTGTTGCTGCTGATCGAACCATTGCGCAGCTTCCCGAACCCGCTGGGCGTCCTCGGGCCTCATCACCAGCACCGCGTCGGCCGTGGCGACGATCACCAGCCCCTCGACGCCGATCGCTGCGACCTTGGGCCCCCTGGACCTGACCAGCAGGTTCCTGCAGTCGAGCGCGAGCACATTGGCCTCGAGCGCGTTCCCGTCCCGGTCCTTGCTGCAGGCCTGGACCAAGGCTTCCCAGCTGCCGATATCCGACCAGCCCATGTCGACCGGGACCACCGAGACTCGGTCTGAATGCTCCATCACGGCATAGTCGATGGACTTTGCAGGCGATCGGGCGAAGGCCGCTTCATCGACCCTGACGACGATCCCGTCGAGCTCGGCCCTGTCGAGTGACTCCCGGGCGCAAGCCAGGATTTCCGGCGCATGGCGTTCCAGTTCCCCGCGCCAGCTTGCCGCGCTCGCCAGGAATATGCCGGCGTTCCAGTAATATCCGCCTTCCTCGACCATTCGGCGGGCCTGTTCGAGCGGCGGTTTCTCGACGAAGCGGCGGACGGCTCGGACCCCTTCCCCTGCTTCAGCTGCAATATAGCCAAAGCCGGTGGCGGGATGGTCCGGCTGGATCCCGAAGGTGACGATCCGGCCAGCCTCGGCGTGCTGGCGCGCCGCTTCGATTGCTGCCTGGAAGGCGTCCACGTCCTCGATATGATGGTCGCTTGGGCTTACGAGCAGCAGCTCGTCCGGCTCTGCCAGGCAGGCCGCGAGGGCGATCGCTGGAGCACTGTCACGCTTGCATGGCTCCATGACGAGGGTCGCGATGCCGCCGGCCAGCTGGCGCAGTTCTTCTTCCTGCGCCCTGTTGGCGATGATGATCGGCCTTGAATATTCGCCGCCGAAGCGCTCGAGCGTCTGTTCGAAAAGCGACTTCTCGCCGACCAGGGGAAGCAGGTGTTTCGGACGATTGGTGGTCGAAAGCGGCCATAGGCGCGTTCCAGCGCCGCCTGCCAGGATCACGGGGCGTATCGTCCGCCGCCCCCACATGTTCTGCATATTTACCTCCAGGGTGATAACGGAGGTCGGGCCCCGGCGTTCACATTTCCTTTGTAAAATTTTGCGACACCTCCCGGCATGTCGGTGGATTTGACAGTGGAACCGCAATGGCAGCGCTGATCGCCTTCTGGACGCACGCGCTCGCGGCCGCGCTGTTCGCCTCGCTCACGCTGTGGGAACTGCGGCGCGGGCTTGGCGAGAGCGAGCAGCGGATGCTGCTCGCCGCCTTCGCGCTCACTGCCTGCTGGGCATGGATCACCGCCATTGCCCCAACGACCATGCTCGCCGCCTATTCGGAGACTGCAAGGAACCTGGTCTGGGTCGGGGTGCTCTATCGACTTGCCGGGATCGACAGCAGCGAGGAGCAGCGCGGGGTCAAGCCGGTCTATGCCGCGGTCGCTGCGGTGCTCGGGCTCCAGCTGGTGGTCGATGCGCTCGCGCTGGTAGTCAATACCGAGACGATCAGCAGCGGCCACGCCCTCATCGTCACGGCGATCATCCTGAGGCTGACCGCGGCCGCCGGGGCGCTGGTCCTCGTCCACAATCTATACGGCCAGGCGGCGCCATCGAGCCGCGGCAATATCCGGCTGGCGATGATGGCGCTTGCCGCCATGTGGGCCTACGACCTCAACCTTTACACCATCGCCTATTTCGACCCCGGGTCCGCGCGCGGCCTGTTCGACTGGCGCGGCATGGCGATGGCGATGGTCGCGCCGCTGTTCGTTATCGGCAATGCGGACGACGACCGATGGCGGATCCGCCTCTCACGCGCGGCCACATTCCAGAGCCTCTCGCTTCTCGCCATCACCGCCTATTTCGCGGTCATGGCGGTCGTGGTGACAGCCCTCAGGGGTTCGGGGTTCGACTGGACCCGGGCGCTCCTGGTCGCGCTGCTCGCGGCGATGACCGTCGGAGCGATGGTGCTCCTGCCGTCGAGCCGCGCGCGCGGCTGGGCCAAGGTCAAGATCGCCAAGCATTTCTTCGAGCACCGCTATGATTACCGCACCGAGTGGCTGCGGTTCACCCAGACCATCGGCGCCACCGGCCCGCGGGCCGCGCCGCTTGGCCAGCGGGTCATCAAGGCTTTCGCCGACATTCTCGATGCCCCCGGCGGGCTGCTGCTCGTTGCCGACGAAAACGGGTCGATCGAGCCCGCCGCGGCGTGGAACTGGTCGGGCAGCACGAATCCCGGCGCCGCCATCCCGAGCGCCGAGGCCCTGGCCTTCTGGCTGTCGGTTGGCGCCGAGGGCCGGATCATCGACTTTGACGCGCTCGGTGGAGGCTGGGCCGATTCAAGGGACCGGGAACTGGATATCCCTGCCCCGCTCCTCGGCGAGGAACAGGCCTGGACCGGGGTACCGCTCATCCACGAGGACCGGCTGGTCGGCCTCGTCCTGCTGGCAGCGCCGGACTATCGGCGGCCGCTCGACTGGGAGGATTTCGACCTCCTGCGCACCGCCGGTCGCCAGGCCGCCTCGTCGCTTGCCGAGGCCAATGCCCAGCAGACACTGATGAATGCTCAGCGGTTCGAGGACTTCAATCGCCGCTTCGCCTTCATCCTCCACGACATCAAGAACCTCGTCAGCCAGCTCTCGCTACTGTCGCGCAATGCCGAGCGCCATTCGGACAACGCCGAGTTCAGGGCCGACATGGTTGCAACGCTGAAGGGCTCGGTCGGGAAGATGAACGAGCTTCTTGCCCGCCTCGCGCCGACCCCCGACCAGCGCCCGGCAAGACCCGAGCCGACCCCGCTTCGCTCGCTGGTTGCCTCGGCCATCGCGGCCAAGCGCGGCGACCACGAGGTGCACCTGCTCGGCGACGGCGGCCTTTGGGTGATGGCCGACCCGCTCCTTCTCGAACAGGCGATCGGCCATCTCGTCCAGAACGCGGTCGATGCCAGCACGCCGCTCCAGCCGGTCAGCGTCCGAATGGCCGGCGATGACAAGCTCATTACCCTCACGATCAGCGACTGCGGGACGGGAATGGACGCGGAATTCGTCCGCACCCGCCTCTTCCAGCCCTTCGCCTCGACCAAGAAGGGCGGCTTCGGGGTCGGCGCTTTCGAGGCAAGGAGCCTCGTCTCGGCGATGGGCGGCCGGCTCACTGTCGAAAGCCGCCCGGGCGAGGGCAGCAGCTTCACCATCACTCTTCCGGCTGCCGAGGCGGCCGGCGAACAACGGAAACGGGCATGACCGAGCAGAACCAGCTTCCAGTACTACTCATCGTCGAGGACGACGAGGGGCTCCAGCGCCAGCTGAAATGGGCCTATGAGGGCTATCGGGTCATCGGTGCGACGAACCGCGCCGAGGCGATCGAGATGGTCCGCCTCCACGAGCCGGCGGTGATAACGCTCGACCTTGGGCTGCCGCCCGATCCCGACGGGACGAGCGAGGGCTTCGCGACGCTGACCGAGGTTCTCGGCCTCAAGCCCGATGCCAAGATCATCGTCGCGTCGGGCCACGGGGCAAGGGAAAGCGCGCTGAAGGCAATCGCGCTTGGCGCCTATGATTTCTATCACAAGCCGGTCGACATCGACGAGCTGGGACTCATTGTCGGCCGAGCCTTCCACCTCCACGAGATCGAGGAGGAAAACCGGCGGCTCGAGGCCAGTGGCGGCGGCGCGACGGCGCTCGGTTCCCTCCTCACCGCGAGTCCCGAGATGACGAAGGTGGTTCGAACCATCGAGCGGGTTGCAGCTGCCAATGTCTCGGTCATGCTGCTTGGAGCATCGGGGACCGGCAAGGAACTGCTCGCAAGGGCTGTCCACGAAAAGTCGCCCAGGGCCGACGGCGAGTTCGTCGCCATCAACTGCGCGGCGATCCCGGAGAA
>CAZQLI010000174.1:0-4602 GCA_964594145.1 uncultured Sphingomonas sp.
GCGCGTGCGGACGTGGCGGAATCGGTAGACGCTGGAGACTTAAAATCTTCTGCCCGAAAGGGCGTGCGGGTTCGAGTCCCGCCGTCCGCACCAGATGGCCTTTGAACGACCAGTGGAGTCCAGCCCCGCCGGGTTAACGTCATGTTTCCCGGGGCGCCTGGGCAATGTCCCTTGGAAATCTCCGAAATGGAGGAAAGAATATTAACTAACCGGATTTAATCTGGCCCGCGTGCTGCGCCAGTATTTCACCCGGTCCGCGTTGCGGGAACAGAGTATCGCACTCGCTAACGCGAGGCGGGACATCATTGTCCTGAGCATTCTCATTGCCGCGGTATTCCTCCTCATCTGGAACGGGGCCGAGCTTTTCCAGCGGCTTTCCTTTGCCAAATCGGAAGTCGGCGCGAGCCTCCGGGTCACGCTCATCGCGCTTACGCTCAACGTCGCGTTGATATTGTTCGGCTGGCGGCGCTACGTCGACCTCCAGCACGAGAGCGAAATGCGCCAGGAAGGCGAGGCGCGGGCAGCGCTCCTTGCCTCGACCGACGGCATGACGGCGCTGCTCAACCGCAAGGGTTTCGCCGACAAGGGCGAGGCAATGCGCCAGGCCTGCGAGGCCAGTGACCAGCTGCTCGTCATCCTTTCCATGCAGCTCAACCGGTTCAAGGCGATCAACGACCGCCACGGCTATGACGTCGGCGACCAGATGCTCCGGCAGATTGCGGCGGAACTGGAGGAAGGGGCAGGGCCCGATGCCCTGGTGGCCCGCCTCGCCGGAGACGAGTTCGCGATCGCGCTCGCATCGACCAGGCCGCAGTTGCAGCTCGTCGAGCAAATGGCAGAGGAGATGCTGCGCAGGGTCACCCGGCCGATCGACGCCGAAGGCAGGCTGGTCCAGGTCGGCGCATTCATCGGCATCGCCGCCTCGCCGCCGTCGGATGGCCAGATCCCGGACCTCTTGAGGCGCGCCGACATTGCGCTCGACCGCGCCAAGTCGAGCCGCTCGGCACGGCCCGTCTGGTTCGACGAGGGCATGGAACGTGCCCTCATCGTTCACAGCGAGGTCGAGCAGGGCATTCGCTACGGGCTCGAACATGGCCAGTTCATCCCCTATTTCGAGCCGCAGATCGACCTTCTGAGCGGAAACCTGGTCGGCTTCGAGGTGCTTGCCCGCTGGGACCACCCGCTGTCGGGTATCATCGAGCCGGACCGGTTCATCCCGGTGGCCGAGGAGCATGGGCTGATCGGGCGCCTCTCGGAGCAGGTCATCCTGGCGGCGCTGACCGCGGCCTCGGGCTGGGACCCGTCGATCAAGCTTTCGGTCAATATTTCCCCGTCACAGCTCGCGGACAGCTGGCTTGCACAGCGGATCGTCCGGCTGCTTTCCGAGGCCGGGTTCCCGGCCGACCGCCTCGTGGTCGAGATCACCGAGAGCTCGCTGTTCGCCGACCTCGACCTTGCAAAGTCGATCGTCACCAGCCTCAAGAACCAGGGCATCAAGCTCGCGCTCGATGATTTCGGCACCGGCTTTTCCTCGCTCGCGCATCTTCGAGCCCTGCCGTTCGACGTGATCAAGGTCGACCGCTGCTTCGTCTCGACAGTGAGCCAGGACCCGCAGAGCGCGGCCATCGTCCGGGCCGTCTCGACCCTTGCCGAGGCGCTCAAGGTGCCGGTGACGGTCGAAGGCATCGAGGATGCGGCGACGCATGCCGCGGTGGCCGGCTTTGGCTGCGCGATCGGCCAGGGATGGTATTTTGGAAAGCCGATGAACGTTGACCAGGCCGCTGCACTGCTCCGTTCACGTCGCGCCGGTCCCGAGCGGGACCGTCCCGCCGCCAGCCGGGCGGCCCGCGGCTAATCCCACATCAACGGTTCGTCCCGCGGTGGGACGGATGGAGAAGTCCTGCAATCTGCATCGTTGTGCGCATGGTAAAAACCACGTTAGGGATATTCCATGCGGTCAAACGGACGCCTTCAGCGAAGCCTGGCGGTCCGCCAACTCGGCGGTGCGCTGGATGCTGGATCGGCACTCGCCGCCCAGCGGGAGGCTCCTGCCACGATCAGCGACGTCCGGCTGTTCCTCCTGACCTTTGCCGGCGGCTTCCTGTTCACCACCATCTTCATCGGCTGAGAGCGCCTGCTAGTCGCAGGCGAGATGCAGTTTCCAGCCGAGCCAGGCCGAAACGATTGTCGCCACCGCGACGATGAGCAGGCTGTCGGCGACCGTGACGCCGAGCTGTACGGCAATGGTGAGGACCAGGGTCGCGGCGACCATCAGGCCCGAGTTGACGATGTTGTTGGCAGCGATTGTCCGGGCGGTTTCCGACTTGGGAACGGTGGTGGTGAGGAAGGCGTATAGCGGAACCACGAACATGCCCCCCGAGATGGCGACGCCGAGGAGGTCGAGCACCACCATCCAGCTGTTGGGGACGGCGAGAAAGGCCTGGAGATCGCGAAGCTCCGCTTCCGCCGCGGGCCATCCTTTCACCCGGCGGTAGAGGTCGAGCACGAAGAGGCCCATGAGGAGGGCCGAGGCCGGCGAATAGCGCGCCGAGACCTCGCCGCTAAGAAGCCGGTTGACCGCGACCGAGCCAATGGCGACTCCGACCGAGAAGGTCGCGAGGAACAGGGTTGCCACGGTCTGGTCCGAGCCAAGTGCATTCTTCACGAGCGGCGGGAACTGGGCCGCCAGCACAGCGCCCATCGCCCAGAAGAAGCTGATGGCAATGATCGCGAGGAACAGGCGCGGGATGTGCAGCGTGTTGCTCACCAGCGTCCGCGAGGCGCGGATGATGTGCCAGTCGAAATGGAACGGGGGCGCGTCGGGGGCGGGCGGCGCTGGCGGGACCAGCTGCCCGGTTGCCCGTCCGACGAGCGCGACGAGGATGACCGCGACCGCTGCCAGCTCCGCGTGGAAGGACCCGTCGGGCCGCTCCACGACCAGCACTCCGCCGAGGAGCGTCCCGCCGAGAATGCCGATATAGGTGCCGGCCTCGACCAGGCCGGTTCCACCGAGCACCTCGCCGGGTTCCAGGTGCTGGGGCAGGATGGCGTATTTGATCGGCCCGAAGAAGGTGGAATGCACGCCCATCGCGCAGAGTGCCATCAACAGGAGCGGCACGTTGTGAAGGACGAGGCCGGCGGCACCGCCGATCATGATGATGATCTCGGCGGTCTTCACGAGCCGGACGATCACCGCCTTGTCGCGCTCGTCGGCAAGCTGGCCGGCAAGTGCGGACAGAAGGAAAAAGGGAAGGATGAAAAGGCCGCCGGCGATGGCGCTGAACGTCGCTTCCTGCTGGGGATCGCGGTAAATGCCGTAGATCACCAGCATCACCATCGATGTGCGGAAGAGATTGTCGTTGAACGCCCCCAGGTACTGGGTGGCGAAGATCGGCAGGAAACGCCTCGTACGTAATAGGTGTGCGCTGTCCTGCATCGTCTCCCCATTCCCTGATAGCGGCTTTGAAGGGCCTCGCAAGCGGCGGATTTTTCGGACTGTCCAATCGGGCCGGCTTCGCCTAGCCATGAAGCGATGCTGACGCTGCCAAACCTGCTGACGCTCTCGCGGATCCTCGCCGTGCCGATCCTCGTCTTCCTGCTCTGGCGGCCAACGCCGATCGACTATGGCATCACGTTCATCCTCTACTGCCTTGTCGGCATAACCGATTATTTCGACGGTTATCTGGCGAGGGCCCAGGGGCAGATCTCGAGGCTCGGCCAGTTTCTCGACCCCATCGCCGACAAGATCATGGTCGCCGCGGTCATCGTCATGCTCATCGCCAGCAGGAAAATGTCGGGCGAGCCGGTGATCAACGGCCTCCACATCATCCCGGCGCTCGTCATCCTGCTCCGCGAGATCATCGTTTCGGGGCTTCGCGAATATCTCGCGCCGCTCAACGTCTCTGTGCCGGTGAGCGCGCTGGCCAAGTGGAAGACGACTTTCCAGCTCGTCGCTCTCGGCGCGCTTATCCTCGGCGGCACCTTCCCCTATGAGCCATGGATTCACCAGGTCGGGCTGGTCTGCCTCTGGGCCGCGGCAGCCCTCACCATGGTTACAGGCTATGACTATCTTCGCATCGGCCTGAAACACATGGAGTAAGGCCCCCCGGCGCGACTGATCGATTTTCCAACTGTCACTGACGAACTTATCTCGTTTCCGACCGTTCCGCGTGCAGCCTAGCCTTCACGGCTGCAAGGCAGGAGGCAGGACATGGATGCGAAGACCAGCGGAAGCCCGCTCAGCGATCCTTCGAAGGAACCTGCAGCACTAAGATCGTTGCTTGGCCGTACCAACCGCGACTGGTGGCCCAACCAGCTCAGCCTGGAAATCCTCCCGCGCCATGGCCAGAGCGGCGATCCCTATGGCGATGACTTCGATTATGCCGAGGCATTCCTCGATCTCGACTATTTCGCGGTCAAGAAGGACCTCGTCGCCCTGATGACCGATAGCCAGCCCTGGTGGCCGGCCGACTATGGCCATTATGGCCCCTTCCTGATCCGCATGGCCTGGCATGCCGCCGGGACCTACCGCACCGGCGATGGCAGGGGCGGCGCCAACTCGGGGCAGCAGCGCTTCGCGCCGCTCAACAGCTGGCCGGACAA
>CAZQLI010000175.1:0-4593 GCA_964594145.1 uncultured Sphingomonas sp.
CTTCGAAGGGTCCCAGGGGGGATCCCAGACCAGCTTCACCTCGGCATCGCGGATCCCGGGAACCGCGAGGACGCGCATCTCCACCTCCCCGGGCATGGATTCCGCGACCGGGCAATGCGGCGTCGTAAGAGTCATGGTGACGTTAGCATCGCCATCTTCGCTGATCGTCACGTCGTAGATGAGGCCAAGCTCGTAGATGTCGACCGGGATTTCCGGATCGTAGATCGACTTTAGGGCCTCGATCACCGCTTCGAGCAGCGCCCCGTCGGCACCGCCCTTCGGGGCTTCCGGCTTCTTCTCGGCGAGAAATCCGGCGAGATAGTCGCGCTTTCGCTCTAACTCGGGTGTCACCCGGGCTCGCGGCGGCGTGTCGACGCTTCCGACTTCTTCCATCTCGATCTTCTTTTCCTCGCCCATCATCCAAAAATCCGCCTTACCTTGTGCAGTCCCTTCACCAGCGCCTCGATGTCATCACCGTCGCTATGGGCCGCGAAGCTCGCGCGGGCGGTGGCCGGAACTTTGAGATAGTCCATCAACGGCTGCGCACAATGGTGGCCGGCCCTGACCGCGACTCCGCAATCATCGAGAATGGTGCCGATATCGTGGGGATGGACGCCCTCCATCGCGAAGCTGACGATCCCGGCGCTGTCCTCGGGGCCGAACAGGGTGACTCCCGGGACTTCCCGGAGCGCCGCCCGGCATTCGGCAACAAGGGCGCATTCATGCGCGCCCAGCGCGTCGAGCCCGATGCCCCGGGTCCAGTCGATCGCGGCGTGGAACCCGACCGCACCGACGATGTGCGGCGTTCCCGCCTCGAACCGCGACGGCGCGTCGAGATAGCTGGTCTTCTCGAACGTGACCCGGTCGATCATCGAGCCGCCACCCTGCCATGGCGGCATCGCCTCGAGGATTTCCTTGCGGGCCCAGAGCGCGCCGATGCCGGTCGGGCCATAGACCTTGTGCGCGGAGTAAACGTAGAAATCAGCGCCGATCGCTCGCACGTCGACCGGGATGCGCGCGGCCGCCTGGCAGCCGTCGAGGAGCAGCTTTGCACCGACAGCATGGGCGAGCCCGGCAGCCCGCCTGGCGTCGAGGACGGAGCCGAGGACGTTCGACACATGGGCAAAAGCGACCAGCTTGTGCTCGCCGGTCAGCATCTCCTCGGCCCTGTCGAGGTCGATCCGGCCCTCGGGGTCGAGCGGGCAGACATCGATACTGGCGCCGGTCCGCTCGGCAAGAAGCTGCCAGGGAACGATGTTGGAGTGATGCTCGAGCTGGCTGAGCAGGATCCGGTCGTCCTTCCTGAGGCTGGCAAGGCCCCAGCTTTGCGCGACGAGGTTGATTGCCTCGGTCGCGCCGCGGGTGAAGACCAGCTCGTCCTCCTGGCCCCCGACCAGCGAAGCGGCGGCAGCGCGCGCGGCCTCGAAGCTCTGGGTCATCGCCGCCGAGCGCTCGTAAACCCCGCGGTGGACGGTGGCATAGTCATGGCCATAGGCGCGGGTGATTGCGTCGATCACCGGTGCCGGCTTCTGCGCGGTCGCGGCGCTGTCGAGATAATGCCAGCCCGGCGGGATTGCCGGGAACTGGTCGCGGAGCGCCAGGGCCGAGTTTAGAGGAGCCTGGTCGTTCACTGGGCAACCTTTCCGAGCGCCTCGCGGGCAAGGGCGGCAATGCCCTGGTCATCGGCCTCGATCGCGTCCCACAGGCCGGCAACAAAGCCCTCGAGCAGCAATGCGCGTGCAGCGACCGGGTCGAGCCCGCGGGCGGCAGCGTAGAACAGCTGCTCGCGATCCAGCTCGCCGACCGTCGCGCCATGGGCGCATTTGACGTCGTCGGCGAAAATCTCGAGTTCCGGCTTGGCGTTCGCCGTTGCGCCGCGATCGAGCAGCATCGCCTTTACCGACTGCTCGGCATCGGTCTTCTGCCCCTCGCGGGCAACCTCTATCCTTCCAAGGAAGCTCCCCGTCGCCCGGTCGCCGAGCACGCTTCGGATCGCCTGGCGCGAGGAGGCGCCCGGCGCCTGGTGACGGACGGTGGTGACGATTTCGAGGGTCGAATCCCCGCCGCCGATATTGGCGGCGTGAAGCTCGAAATCGGCGCCTTCGTGCATCGTCACGTCGAGCTCGAACCGGCCATAGCGGGCGGCGCTGTTGAGCGTGAACAGGCGAAGGCTGGCGCCCGGCTGGAGTTCGATCCTGGCCCGACGGACGTCGATCTCCTCGCCGCTCGGGAGCCAGATATGCTCAAGGCCCTGCCCTGGAGCGACCTTGATCGTGCAAGGCTCGGCAAGCGCCTCCCACACCGAGGCGAGCGCGTCGATATCGGCATAGCGATAGGCCTCGAGCCGCCGGGTGGGGAGCGCGGTCACGCGGCGACCTCCTGGTAGCCCTCGCGCTCCAGCTCGTGGGCCAGTTCCGGCCCGCCCGAGCGGGCGATCCGGCCGCGCGAGAGGACATGGACCCGGTGCGGCGTCACATAGTCAAGAAGCCGCTGGTAATGGGTGATGAGCAGGACCGATTTTCCGGGCTGGCGCATGATCGCGTTGATGCCCTGGCCGACGGCCTTCAGCGCATCGATGTCGAGCCCGCTGTCGGTCTCGTCGAGGATCGCAACCTTGGGATCCATGATGCCCAGCTGGACCATCTCGGCGCGTTTCTTCTCGCCGCCGGAGAAGCCGACGTTTACCGGCCGCTTGAGCATCTCGGGGTCCATGCCGAGGAGGCCCGCCTTTTCCTTGGCAAGGCGGATGAACTCGGCGCCGGTCAGCTCCTTTTCGCCGCGGCCGCGGCGCTGGGCGTTCAGCGCCTCGCGGAGGAACTGGAGATAGGAGACGCCGGGGATCTCGACCGGGTACTGGAAGCCGAGGAACATGCCCGCCGCGGCCCGCTCGTGCGGCTCGAGCGCGAACAGGTCCTGCCCGTCGAAGGTAACGCTCCCTTGCGTCACCTCGTAGCCGGGACGGCCGCCGAGCACATAGGCAAGGGTGGACTTGCCAGCGCCGTTCGGCCCCATGATGGCGTGGATCTCGCCGGTCGGGACTTCGAGCGTCAGCCCGTCGAGGATCGGCTTTCCGGCGACGTCGGCGTGGAGGTTGTTGATCTTCAGCATCAGTTCCGGGCCTTCCCGCTCGGGCAGTGAGACAGATAGTGGCGGCGCATGGCATCGATGGTCTGCTGGCGGATGCCCTCGAGCATCCGCTGGTCATTCAATGCCCGCTGGCGGTCGTCGAGCAGCGCCTGCTCGAGCCTGATCGCGCGCTCTTCCTCGGCATTGGCCTTGGCATCCTTCGCGTCGGTCTCGCGAAGCGCGCGCTGCCGCCTGGCGAGCTCAAGCCGGGCCGCGACGATCTGTTCCTGCTCGGTATAGGCATCGAGCAGGTTCTGGCTCCGGCGAGCGGACTCGGCCGAGAAGATCGGGCTGACCTGGTCGCGGTCGCACCGTGCCACCGCGTGGTCGAGCGCCTGGAGCTCCGCCGAGGCTGCGACAAACAGGAACGCCAACATCATCCAACCGACCCCTCGAGCGAAATTCCGAGCAATTTCTGGGCTTCCACCGCAAACTCCATTGGAAGTTGCTTCAGCACCTCGCGGGCGAAGCCATTGACGATGAGCGCAACCGCCGCCTCGGCATCGAGCCCCCGGGCCATGGCGTAGAACAGCTGGTCCTCGCTGATCTTCGACGTGGTCGCCTCATGCTCGATCGTGGCCGTCGGGTTCCTGACCTCGATGTAGGGAATGGTGTGCGCGCCGCACTCACTGCCGAGCAGCAGGCTGTCGCACTGGGTGAAGTTGCGGACATCGTCGGCGCCCGGCATCACCTTCACCAGCCCGCGATAGGTGTTGTTCGACTTTCCAGCGCTGATCCCCTTGGAGACGATGGTCGAGCGCGTTCCGGCGCCGATGTGGACCATCTTGGTCCCGGTGTCGGCCTGCTGGAAATTATTGGTGAGCGCTACCGAGTAGAACTCGCCGACGCTGTCCTCGCCCTTGAGGATGCAGCTTGGATATTTCCAGGTGATCGCGCTCCCGGTCTCGACCTGGGTCCAGCTGACCTTGGATCGCGCGCCCGAGCAGAGCGCCCTCTTGGTGACGAAGTTGAAGATGCCGCCCTTGCCCTCGGCGTCGCCCGGATACCAGTTCTGGACGGTGGAATATTTTACCTCGGCGTCCTCGTGGGCGAAGATCTCGACCACCGCCGCGTGCAGCTGGTTCTCGTCGCGTTGCGGCGCGGTGCAGCCTTCGAGGTAGGAGACGTAGCTGCCCTTGTCGGCGACGATCAGGGTGCGCTCGAACTGGCCGGTATTCTCGGCATTGATGCGGAAATAGGTGGATAGCTCCATCGGGCAGCGGACGCCCTCCGGGATGTAGACGAAGGTGCCGTCGGAGAAGACGGCTGAGTTGAGGCAGGCGAAATAATTGTCGCGCTGCGGCACGACGGAGCCGAGATATTTGCGGACCAGCTCGGGATGCTCGCGGATCGCTTCGGAGATGGAGAGGAAGATGACGCCGGCCTTCTTCAGCTCCTCGCGGAAGGTGGTGGCGACGGAGACGCTGTCGAACACCGCGTCGACCGCGACCTTGGCCGCGCCTTCGA
>CAZQLI010000176.1:0-4577 GCA_964594145.1 uncultured Sphingomonas sp.
GACTGCTTCGTCCGCCACGTGTCGGGCGACGCCCCGGTCCAGTTCGCCTCGCGCTGATCAGGAGCTAACGCCGCTCCGCGGTGAAGAGGTCAAGGCAGGCCATCCGGACTGCAACCCCCATTTCCACCTGCCGGACGATCAGCGACCGGCTCGGGTGATCGGCCAGCGGCCCTTCAATCTCGACGCCGCGGTTGATCGGCCCGGGATGCATGATGACCGCGTCGGGCGAGGCGGTTGCAAATCGCTCCTCGGTGAGGCCGTGGCGGGCGAGATATTCGCCCGGGCCGTCGCCGAGATCCTCTTCGAGCCGCTCGCGCTGGACTCTCAGCATCATGACGACGTCAGCCCCCTCGACCGCCTCGTCGATCGACCCGCCGGGAAGGTCGCCGGGCATCAGGGATGGCGGTGCTGCAAAGCGCAGGTCCGCGCCGAGCCGCGAGAGCAGCCTGGCGTTGGACCTTGCGACCCTGCTGTGCTTGAGGTCGCCGCAGATCGCGATCTTAAGACCTTCGACCCGGCGGAAGTGCTGGCGGATGGTCGCTGCATCGAGAAGCGCCTGGGTCGGGTGTTCGCCGATGCCGTCGCCGGCGTTGATCACCGGGCAGTCCATGATGCTGGCGACGCTTGCCGGCGCACCGCTTTCGCCGTGGCGGATGACGAGCGCGTCGGGGCGCATCGCGTTCAGCGTTCGCGCCGTGTCCTCGAGCGTCTCGCCCTTCTTGATCGAGCTATGCTCGACCTGCATCGTCACCACCTGCGCTCCCAGCCGGTTGGCGGCGATCTCGAAGCTTAAAAGCGTTCGCGTGGAATTCTCGAAGAAGGCGTTGACGATGGTTAGGCCATCGAGCCGATGGTCGTTGCGCCTTGGCTGGCGGTTATAGTCGAACCAGCGCTCGGCCTCGTCGAGGATTGCCCTGACCTGGTCGTCGGCGAGGTCGTCAATCGATAATAGGTGCATCAAAAGCCGGACCTAGCCTTCGCGCGGCAAGTTGACCAGCGCATCGATCGCGCCTTGGAGGATATGGGCCGCGGCATGGGCATCGATCCGCTCGGCGCGCCTTGCCCGGCTCATGTCGGCCTCGATCATTGCCCGCTCGACCGCGACCGTCGACCAGCGCTCGTCCCAGAGCAGCAGCGGGAGGTCGAGTGGGCCAAGGTTGCGGGCGAAGGCCCGGACCGACTGGGTCCGCGGCGAATCGCTCCCGTCGAGGTTGAGCGGGAGGCCCACGACGAGGCCGACGATCGCGTTCCTCGAGATGAAGCCGCGCAGCGCCTCGAGGTCGGCGGTGAACTTGGTGCGTTTCAATGTCTCCGCGGCGGTCGCGAAGCTCCAGCCCGAGTCGCAGGTCGCAAGGCCGATCGTCTTCGTGCCGACGTCGAGGCCGGCGAGCCTCCCGCCGCGGCCGGGCAATGCGGCGGCGAACTGCGCGGCGTCAGTGGTGATCAGCGATTTTTCCATGCCGCCAGCCGCTGCTCCGCGTCGAACCGGATCGAGCCCCAGAAGAGGGCATAGTCATAGACATGATAGTTGTTGCCGGGGAGGACGTAGGGGCCCATTGCCGGGACATCGCCGCTGATCAGGAGGAAGCCGTCGTGGCAGCGCGCCCCGACGCGCCCCGGCTCGAGGCTCGCGGTGGTGAGGTTTGCGTTTGGAACGAGGGTTCCCCGGTTCGCGCCGGCCGGCGCAGTCCCGTCCCTCGCGCCGGTGAGCGGGTTGGTGCAGAGCATCTCGTCCTCGCTTCGCTCGGCTCCGGTAAGACCCCTGGTGCCGGCCCAGGCCCGGGTCACAAGGGTGGTGTTGGCCGGGTCCATGAAGCTTTGCCAGCTCAAGACGCAGCCTGCCTCGGCCGGGGCAGTGCAGGGCGGAAGACCGGTCGCGGGAAGGTCCGAGCTGGTACCGACCGGCCAGCCGACGACATAGGCGGCGACAAGCCGACCGGAGATGGCGCCCCTGCGGTCGGCCAGGAGCCTCAGCAGGTGGAGCGAGCCCTGGCTATGGCCTGCAAGGATGATCGGTCGCCCGGCGGGCTGGGCGGCGATGAAGCTGTCGAAGGCGGCAAGGACATCGCGATAGGCAAGGTCGAGCGCCTTTTGCGCATCCGGGCTGTCGAGGAGGAAGGCGCCATAGGCTGCCTGCCGGTATCTCGGCGCCCAGACCATTGAGACATGCGCGAACGCGCCGCCCTGGGTCTCGACGAAGAGCCGGGCCCGGCGGGCGGGTTCGCCGCCGGCATCGAGCGGCGCGTTCCACCGGTCGCGCTCGAGATAGGTCGTCGGGTGGACGTAGAATGTCGCGGCCTCGCCCCCGGCAGGAACCTCGAGCCCGTCAGGCGCCCAGCGCGACGGGTCGTCGGCAAGGCCCGGGCGGGCGAGCCAGGCGCTGTCCTTCCCGTAATCGGGGCCGCTATGCCTCGGTGGTTCCTGGTAGTGGCCCTGCGGCGTTGCCATCCTCACCAGCACCCGGTCGCCCCACTGGTAGAGCGCCAGCGCTCCGCCGACGAAGATCAGCGTCAAGATGAAGACCAGGACTAGGAAGCGTCGGGCGCACATGGGTCGCTAGCGGTTAGGGGAGCCCGCCCGTCCGGGCAATCCCATGTTTTCAGCCATTGCTCAGCCTTTGCTCATGCCTCTCAGCTGGCGGACCGCTAGGGTCGATTTGCCAATGTGGAAGGGGCCGCTAAACCTTGCGGCGCCGAAATGAGGGGGAGAGTGGCGAATGGCCGAGCGTTTCGATGTCGAGGACCGCGACTGGCCGTGGCGGCCGTGGATCATGGCAGCGGTAGGGGCGGTTGCCGGCCTCATCGTCCATTTGCTGACCGACGGCGCTGGTGACCTGGGCGCGCCCTTCCCGGTCTGGAAACAGGCCGCCACCAGCTTCACGGTGATCGCGGCCCTGAGCTTCCTCCTGACGGTCGAGCTTCGCCGCTGGACCTGGTCGATCGTCTTCGCCGCCTGCTGGGGCGCAGTCATCGCGCTCGTCGGCTGGTATACCGCCCAGTACAACCGTGTTCCCGACATTTTCGAGTTCCCGTTCCTCTCGGGCATCCTCGCGGTGCTGATCGCTGCGCCATTGTTCCAGACGGTGCGCGATACCGGCGCCTGGCGCTTTCCCTATGCGAGGCTCCATCGCCATGCCTGGACCGATGCCGTCATCGGTGCTGCCGGCCTCGTCTTCACCGGGATCACCTTTCTCCTTTCCTGGCTGATCGCGGCGCTGTTCGACGTCATCGGCATCGAGGCGATCCGCAATCTCCTCGAGGAGGAATGGTTTGGCTGGATGCTCGCCGGCCTCGCATTCGGTGGCGCGGTCGGCCTGCTCAGGGAGCGCGATGCGCTTCTCGCGACGCTCCAGAAGCTGGTGATGATCGTCCTTGCAGTCCTCGCCCCGGTCATGGCGGTCGCGCTCGGCGCGTTCCTGCTGTCGCTTCCCTTCACCGGTCTCTCGGGTCTCTGGGAATCCGACATCCCGGCGACGCCGATGCTGCTCCTCTCGGGCGCAGGGGCAATCCTCCTCGCAAACGCGGTAATCGGCGATGGCGACGAGGAGAGGGCCTCGAGCGTGCTTCTCCGCAGGGCCGCCCTGGTCCTGGTCGTCTGTGTCCTTCCGCTATCGATCCTCGCGGCGCTCTCGATGGGCGAGCGGATCAACCAATATGGCTGGACGCCGGAGAGGATCTGGGGTGTCGTTGCCGTCGGGATCGCCATTGCCTACGGGCTCGCCGCCTGGTGGGCGGTGTACCGCGGCAGGACGAGGTTCGACGAGCCGCTCCGGCCGCTCCAGACCCGCCTTGCGATCGCGCTTTGCGGCCTTGCACTCATCCTCGCGCTTCCGGTCATCGACTTCGGCGCGATCAGCGCCCGGTCCCAGCTTGCCCGGCTCGAGACCGGGAAGATCAAGGCCGAGGAGTTCGACTGGACCGCCATGGCCTTCGAATTCGGTCCCGAAGGGCGCGAGCGTCTCTCCGCGATGGTGAAATCGGGGCCGGCGCAGCTTCGCGAGCTCGCACGGACAGCCCTTGCAAGCGAAAACCGCTATGACCTGAGGGGCGCTGCCGAGGAAATCGCCCAGCAGTCGAGGGTGGAGGAGAATGTCCGCCTGCTCTCGCCGGACATCGAGCTCACCGAGCCGCTCAAGCGCGAACTGACCGGCTTTGAAGGGTGCAACGACCGTCCGTGCGCGCTCATGCGGCTCGATGCCAACCGGCTGCTCCTCGTGCATAACCCCCATGGCGTGCTTGCCCAGTCGCGGGTCATCGACCTCGCATCGCTTGGGGAGGGACGAAAGCGGCCAGCGAGGGCAACCCCGGCCGAGGCGCCGAAGGTCGACCTGTCGCGCGCAACCATCGAGCTTAGGCCCGTCCAGCGCCGGCAGCTCTACGTCGATGGGGAGCCGGTAGGCAATCCGATCGAATAGGCGTTGAAGGGGCGCACCGGTACTGCTAGCCGCGCTGCCATGTCCGTCAACGCAGAACAGGTGCGCCACGTCGCCCGCCTCGCCAGGCTTGCCCTCGGCGAGGAGGAGATCGGCCGGATGGTGCCGGAATTGAACAATATCCTCAAATGGGTCGAGCAGCTCG
>CAZQLI010000177.1:0-4545 GCA_964594145.1 uncultured Sphingomonas sp.
CGCTCCGCTGCTCCCCCGCCGTGGCAGGGTCTCGGTGATGGCAACGCCAATAGAACCTCGGCGAACCTCGCCATGCTCAAGTATCTGCTGAAGGACGAAGCGCGCGGTTGCCGACGGGACGGAAAATCCAATTCCCACATTGGCGCCTGGTCCGAAGATGGCGCTGTTGATGCCGATCACGCTTCCATCAAGCGCGATTAGCGGCCCCCCCGAGTTGCCGGGGTTGATAGGCGCATCGGTCTGTATGTAGCTTTCATAGCCCTCGCTGCTGAGCCCGCGGTCAAGCGCGCTCACGATCCCCGCCGTGACGGTCTGGCCAAGCTGGAAGGGATTGCCGATTGCAATGACATAATCACCGACCTGCAGCCGATCGGAATCTCCCAGGGAAAGCTGTGGCAGGTCGGGAGCGCGAACGCGCAGAACGGCAAGGTCGGTCGCCTTATCGGTTCCGACGAGCTCGGCCTGAAACCGTCGGCGGTCGGGAAGGGCGACCTCGATCAGCCGTGCCCCTTCGACGACGTGATTATTGGTCAGGATTATGCCGCGCGCCCCATCAATGATGACACCCGAACCGGCCGCGATCGCCGGCGCGACCGCTTCGTCCGGTATGCCAAGATACCTTCGGAAAAAGGGATCGCGCAAAAGCGGGTTCTGCTCGGCAGGTGATGATTGGAGAACGGCGATGCTGACGACAGCCGGGGCTGCCCGTTTTACGAGGGGCGCCAGCGTGCGCTGGTCGAGCGGCCGGACCTCGGCCGGCTGGGCGTTCGAGCCGTCCGGCTTTTCACATCCTGGGCCCATCAATGCGCAGGCGATGACAAGCGCGAAAAGTGCGGGTCTGGACTTAGCTCGCATATCTCCTCCCCCAATGGCAGGCAAACAACAAAGCCGGGTCCGTTTCAGTTCCTGAAGCAAGCTCGTCAATCGGGGACCTTCGAACCGAAGCAATGGCGGCGCAAACGGGTGAAACGCAGCAATCAGGAGGCACGGGCGTTGGCATCTCCATGCACCCCGACGCTTATTTTACCATTGGTCACTCGACCCTTTCGATCCCCGACTTCGCCAGGCTCCTGCAGGCGGGACCGGTTCGCCTGGTTGTCGACGTACGGTCGATCCCGAAATCGCGCGCCAATCCCCAATTCAACGAAGCGGACCTTCGAGGGTCGCTTTCCGAATATCAGGTCGGCTACCGCCGGATCCCGGCGCTCGGGGGCCTGAGGAAACAGGTCCGCGAAGTCCCCCGGCAGGTGAATGGCTGGTGGGAGAACCAAAGCTTTCACAACTATGCGGACCACGCCCTCGGGCCGGAGTTCCGGCAAGGGCTTGCCGAGCTCATCGACCTCGGCCGGAACATGCGCCTTGCAATCATGTGTTCCGAAGCTGTCTGGTGGCGCTGTCACCGGCGCATTATCGCCGACCATCTGCTTGCCCGGGGCGAAGCCGTCTATCACCTGATGAATGCCGGCAGCGTGGTGCCTGCCCGCTTGAGCAAAGGGGCCCGGGTGGAGGGGAGCAGCGTGACCTATCCCGCCTGCGAGTGAGGGTCCGGTCGAGGCCCTTGAAGAAATCTCGTGCCGCGCGCGATGAATGCGGCCTATGGAGCATGTGAGAGCGTACCAACGACCAAGAGGAAGGGTGAACGAATGAAGCTTGCCATCGCCCTGTTAGCGGCGTTTGCAGTCACGGCATCGACGATATCCCCCGCGCAGGCAGTGCAACAGTCGCCAAGCGGCCTCGAAGTCAGGGTGACCAGGGAAGGCACCGGGCCCATTCCCCGGCCCGGGCAGGTTGTCGTCGCCCATTATGTCGGGACATTGAGCGACGGCACACGCTTCGACAGTTCTCGCGAAAGCGGGGATCCCATCGGGTTCACGCTTGGCCGCGGGCAGGTGATCAAAGGATGGGACGAGGCTTTTGCAAGGCTGAGGGTCGGCTCGACCGCGGTGCTCACCATTCCGCCCGAGCTTGCATATGGCGCAAAGCAGAGGGGCCCCATCCCGCCCAACTCCACGCTCGTCTTCGAAGTCGAGCTCCTCGACGTGAAAGACGGCTCGCTCGGCGACACGATCGAACAAGCCATCGAGCAAGGCGGGCTGGACGTTGGGCTCGGCCGTTTTGCCGAGCTGCGCGCAAAGGGCTTCCCCGGCCTCTACGTCGATGAAAGCCAGCTCAACCGGGTCGGCTACAAGTTCCTGAAGGACGGCAAGCTGCGCGAGGCGGTCGCGGTGCTGCGACTTAACGCCAGGCTCTACCCCGCCTCGTCAAATGTCCATGACAGCCTGGGCGAAGCCCTTGCCGCAAGCGGCCGGAAGAAAGCGGCGATCGCAGAGTATCGACGGGCGCTCAAGCTTGATCCCAAGGCCGAGAATGCACGCAAGATGCTGGAGCAGCTTCGCGCCGGCCAATCCGGCAAATAAGCCCGGCGAAGGCGCCAACCCCGAGCGGACGCCGCGGCCCGCCTGGAAAATCATGCATCCGGTACCGGGTAGGCGGTCGTGAACTTGACCCGCTCCATGGCGAAGCGGGAGGTCACGTTCTTGAGTGCGACGGTCGAGATGAGCTTCTGGTAGAATTCGTCATAGGCCGCCATGTTGCGGGCCGTGATGCGCAGCAGATAGTCGACGTTTCCGGCCATCCGATACACGTCCATCACCTCGGGCATCTCTGAAAGGCTCCGCGCGAAATGGTCGAGCCACTCCCTTGAATGGTCACCTGTCTCGATCTCCACGAAGATGGTGAGGTCGAGCCCGAGCTTTTCCGGGTCGACCAGAGCGACCCGGCGCTGGATTACGCCTGCTTCCTCGAGCTTCTGGATCCGCCGCCAGCAGGGCGTTTGCGAGAGATTCACCCTGGCGGCGATCTCTGCAACCGGGATGGAGGCATCTTCCTGGATGATCGCCAGGATCTTTCGGTCAGTCAGGTCCATTCAAAATCCTTCGGGAAATTAGAACAAACTTCTACATTCCCCGGCTCCCGCCGCAAGATCAATGTTATCTCCCCGAACCAGTTGAACGGCTGGAAACACCAGCATATCTGCCTGCCGCTGGGTCGAGGGCATGATCGTTCACCGCGTGCGCGTGGGGAGACTCCTCGCGCACAAAAGTAGAAGAAATTTCTCTCGCAATGACCCAGAGCGCAATTTCCCCGGATGATCGGCAAATTGCCGTGACGACCCCGGCCACCGCCGACCTGGCGGCACGGATCGGCGGCGCCGGCATCGAGGAGCGCCTCCGTTCTGCATGCGAGGCGGTCCAGGGCCGGATCGTCTTCACCACCAGTTTCGGGATCGAGGACCAGCTCATCGCGCACCATGTCTTCAGCCTCGGCCTGCCGATCGAAGTCGCGACGCTCGACACCGGGAGGCTTTTCCCCTCGACCTACCGTCTCTGGCAGGAAACCGAGGAGCGATATGGTCATCGCATCCGGGCCTATTACCCGGACGCGAAGGCGCTTTCCGGGCTCGTTGCCGATGCCGGGATCAACGGCTTTTACCATTCGAGGGAGGCCCGGATGGCCTGCTGCAACGTGCGCAAGGTCGAGTCGCTTGGCCGGGCGCTCGAAGGCGCCGCCGCCTGGGTGACCGGGCTTCGCCTGGACCAGTCACGCCAGCGCGCCGGTGGCGGCCTTTCCAGCCTCGACGAGGAACGGGGGCTGGTGAAGATCGCGCCGCTCTATGACTGGAGCCGTGAGCGCGTGCAACACGCCTGCCAGACGCTCAATGTCCCCGTGAACCCACTCCACGCCAAGGGTTACTTGTCGATCGGCTGCGAGCCGTGCACCCGCGCCGTTCGTCCTGGCGAGGCCGAGCGCTCGGGCCGCTGGTGGTGGGAACAGGACGAGACCCGAGAATGCGGACTCCACCTGGGGCCCGACGGGCGCCTCACCCGAATCAGGGCTGCCTGACACCATGACCAGGACTGGAAAGCAGGAGCCGGCGCGGATCGCGCCGCTCGCAAACCTCCCGCTGTTTCACCGCCTCCAGGGCCGGAAGGCCGTGGTCGTCGGTTCATCCGAGGGTGCCCAATGGAAGGCAGAGCTGCTCCGCGCGGCCGGCGCCGAGGTGCTGCACCTTGCGGGGAGCTACACCGGGGCCGACCTTGAAGGCGCGGCCATTGCAATCGCCGACATTTCCGACCGGGAGCAGGCCGTGGCTTTCGCCGACGCCGCCCGTGCGGCGGGAGCACTCGTCGCCCTGGTCGACCAGGGCGACCTGTCCGACGTCTTGTTCGGGACCATCGTCAACCGATCGCCGGTCGTGATCGGCATTTCGACCGACGGCGCAGCGCCGATGCTCGGCCAGTCCATCCGCTCGAGGATCGAGGCGGTAATCCCGCGCGGCCTGTCTTCCTGGGCGCGGGCCGCGAGGCGATGGCGCTGGGTTTTGAAGGAGCGGGTTCCAGCGTTCGCCGATCGACGCGCCTTCTGGAGGCGCTTCGTCGAGGAAGCATGGGCTGCGCCGGATGCGGCTCCAGGCAAGGAAGGACTGGCGGGCCTGCTGAGGGACGCGCCGCCCTCGCGCGGGAAAGTGACGTTGGTGGGCGCAGG
>CAZQLI010000178.1:0-4544 GCA_964594145.1 uncultured Sphingomonas sp.
AGCTCACCTGCCTGCCTGTCTTGCGCTTGCCGGGGTGCTGCCGCTCCACCAGGCCACCGATCACCGCGACCTCGCGAAAGGCGCTCTTGAGCAGGTAGGAACGTTCCACCCATTCGACGAACTCCCGCTCGAGTATGTCCGCCGAGAACAGCGACGCGGGATCGGTGACCGGTTCAAGCCCATAACAGGCAAGACCATAGTCATTGGCGACGAAGCCGAGCGGCTTGAGACCCGCCTTCTCCATCCTCTTGGTGAGCAGCATCCCAAGCGACTGGTGGGCATTCCAGCCCTCGAAGCTATAGGCCACCATGTAGTGGCGTCCCTCGTGCGGAAATGTCTCGACCAGCAGCTGGTGCGGCTCGGGAAGCACCGATCGCTCCGACTGCACCTCCAGCCATTCGCTGACGTCGTCGGGGAACCGGCCCCAGCCATTGCGGTCGGCAATCATCTGCCTCACCCGGTTTGCAAGGTGGGTGGACATCGACATGCGCTGGCCGCCGTAGGTCACGATCCTCGCCGACTTGCGCGATGCCTGGACGATGATGTCGGTCTCCTGGATCCGCTGGACCTCGAGGCTGAGGCCGGCGAAGAAAAAATGATCGCCCGGCGCCAGGGTCGAGGCAAAACCTTCCTCGACGGTGCCAAGCTTGCGCCCGCCCTTGAAGCGCACGTCCATCAACGGCTGCTCGACGATGACGCCGGCGTTCATCCGGTGCTGCTGCGTGATTGCCGGCCGGGCCAGGCGCCACCGGCCCGGTGCTTCCTCGACGATGCGCCGGAAGCGGTCATAGGCCCTCAGCGCATAACCGCCGGTCGCCACGAAATCGAGAATCTCGCGAAAGCTCGTGGCGGTCAGCCCGGCATAGGGCGCGGCCGATTGAATCTCGCCGAGAAGCTCGGCCTCGTCGAACGGCCCGGCGCAGGCGACGGCGAGCACATGCTGTGCCAGCACGTCGAGCGTTCCCGGCCGGAAAATCTCCGGGTCGAGCTCGCCCTCGTCGATCGCGTCGAGCGCTGCCCGGGCCTCGAGATATTCGAACCGGTTTCCAGGGACGATCATTCCCCGGCTCGGCTCGTCCAGCCGGTGGTTCGCCCGGCCGATCCGCTGCAACAGCCGCGAGCTCCCCTTGGGTGCTCCCATCTGGATGACGAGGTCGATGTCGCCCCAGTCGATCCCGAGGTCGAGGCTCGCGGTTGCAACGAGCGCCCGGATCTTTCCGTCGGCCATCGCCGCCTCGATCTTGCGGCGCGCCTCCACCGCGAGGCTGCCATGATGGATGCCGATCGGGAGCGCCTTGTCATTCACCGCCCAGAGTTTCTGGAAGGTCAATTCGGCAAGGCCCCGGGTATTGCAGAAGACGAGGGTCGTGCGATGCCGTTCGACCAGCTCCATCACGTCGCGGATGGCGTGATAGCCGGAGTGGCCGCCCCACGGAATCCGTTCCTCGGGAATGAGGATCGAGAGATCGGGCGCTGCACCTTCCTCGCCACGGATGAGATGCACCATGTCCATGTCGGCGTCCGGCGCGAGCCAGCTTCGATAGGAATCAGGTTCGGCAACCGTCGCGCTGAGCCCGACGCGCCGAAGGCCGGGGGATAGCGCCTGTAGCCGGGCAAGGGACAGCGACAGCAGGTCGCCGCGCTTTTCGCGGGCGAAAGCGTGGATCTCGTCAATGACGACATTGCTGAGCTTTTCGAACAGGAGGCTGCTGTCGGGATAGCTCAGCAGCAGGCTGAGGCTCTCCGGCGTCGTCAGGAGGATTTGCGGTGGCCGGACGCGCTGCCTCGCCTTGCGGTCCGACGGCGTGTCGCCGGTCCTGGTCTCGACCCGGATGTTAAGGCCCATCTCGTCGATCGGCCCGAGAAGATTGCGCTGGACGTCGACTGCCAGCGCCTTCAGCGGCGACACGTAGAGCGTATGGAGCCCTTCCCGGGGGAGCTCGATGAGGTCGACCAGGGTTGGGAGGAAGCCGGCCAGGGTCTTGCCGGCGCCGGTCGCGGCGACCAGCAGCGAATGATTGCCGGCCCGCGCGGCATCGAGCATCTCGAGCTGGTGGCGGCGCGGTCGCCAGCCCCTGGACTCGAACCAGCGCTCGACGACCGGTGGGAGGTCCCGGCTCAGCGCTTTTTCTGCTTGGCCGCCTCGTCCTCGGCCTCGTAGAGCTCGCGGGTCGCCTGCTCGGTGCGCGGGTTGCTGCTTTCCTTGCCCCTGCTTCTCGTGCGCATCACCACCCAGATCAGCGCTGCAAGCAGGATGACGACGCCAACGATCTCCATCAGCGCCAGGTTCAGTCCGCCCATGTCCATGACCATCTCCTGTCCAAGGCGGAACCTGACCGCCATATCAGGCTATAATGCCGTGATGCCCCGACTGGGTTCCTGGATCGAGCCTTTTCCCGAAGGCATATATGTAAGGCCTGCCGATGCCTGGGTCGATCCGTCGCAACCAAAACCAAGGGCCCTCGTCACCCATGGGCACGGCGACCATGCTCGCGGTGGCCATGGCGAGGTCTGGGCAACGCCGGAGACGCTGGCGATCATGGAAGCACGCTACGGGCCCCAGGCTGGCCGGCCGTGCGACTATGGCACTCCCTTCCGCATGGGGGATGCAAGGATAAGCTTCGTCCCGGCAGGCCATGTGCTCGGCTCCGCCCAGATCCTTCTCGAGTATCGCGGGGAACGGCTGGTCGTCTCGGGCGACTATAAGCGCCGGCCCGATCCGACCTGCCAGCCGTTCGAGGTCGTTCCCTGCGACATATTCATCACCGAGGCGACCTTCGGTCTCCCGGTCTTCCGCCATCCCGACACGAGGAGCGAGGTCGACCGCCTGCTCCACCGCCTTCGCGCCGAGCCGGGTCGCTGCGTCCTGGTCGGGGCCTATGCACTCGGCAAGGCACAGCGGCTGATCACCGAGCTGCGGGGCAGGGGCTATCACGAGCCCATCTATATCCACGGTGCGCTCGAGCGACTGTGCCGGCTGTACGAGGAACTGGGGGTCCCGCTCGGCGAGCTGAGGCTCGCGACCGGCGCTCCCAAGGCCGAGCTGCAGGACCGGATCATCCTTTGCCCGCCATCGGCGCTCAATGACCGCTGGTCACGGCGGCTGCCCGACCCGATCACCGCGATGGCATCGGGCTGGATGCGGATCCGCCAGCGGGCGCGGCAGCGGAACGTCGAGCTGCCGCTGGTCATTTCCGATCACGCCGACTGGGACGAGCTGACCACCACCATCCGCGAGGTTGCGCCAAAAGAAGTGTGGATCACCCACGGCCGCGAGGACGCGTTGATGCACTGGTGCCAGGTGAACCAGATCAAGGCACGCGAGCTCAACCTCGTCGGCTACGAGGACGAGGACGACTAGCTCGCCGAGCTGAAGGCAATCATGTTGATCTGGCCGAGCGCCTCGAGCGCCCGCCGCCGGTCGATCACCAGGGCCGCCGTCTGGGTCACGAGTTCCACCAGCGTCAGGTCGCGTACCGTCGGCTCGCGCGGCTCGCGGTGATACATTGCAAATGTGCCGAGCACGCGCCGGCCCGAGGCAAGGATCGGGGTCGACCAGCAGGCACGAAGCCCGTGCGACAGTGCGATCTCCCTGAAATCGGTCCAGAGGGGGTCGCTCGCGATGTCGGAAACAAAGACCGGCGACACCTGGTAAGCGGCCGTTCCGCAGGAGCCTGCCCGAGGCCCTATCTCAGCGCCGTCGATCGCCTCGCAGTAGGAGGCAGGGAGGCTGGGCGCCGCGCCGTGCCTGAGGTGCCTGCCGTCGGCGTCGAGCAGAAGGATCGAGCCGAGGACATTGGTCCTTGACGTCGTCTCCACGATCCTCAGCAACTCCTCCAGCGTATGCTCGAGCGGGCCGTCGGCGATGGCAAGCTCGAGGACCCGGGTATGGGCGAGCCGAAGGCTCTCCCCGCGGCTTGCCTCGGTGACCTCGTGGCCCTGGAGGAAAATGGAGGCGGGCTGGCCGCCCCGGGCAGCAAGCGGCTGGAACACGAGGTCGACCAGTATCTCCTCGATGGTCCCATCGGGTCTTGGCACCCGCAGCGCCATCGCCCGCCCGGGAAGCGCCTCCCCCGAGGCCGCTGCATTGTCGAGCAGGTCGGCAAAGCCCTGCAACGTGAACTCGGGCAGCGCCTCGGCAATCGGCTTGCCGAGGAAATCATCCCTTCCGACCAGCGATTCAAAGGCCTGGTTGGCCATGACGACGTGGTGGTCCGGACCCTCGAACAGCGCCATGAACCCGGGCGCCCGGTCGAACATCTGTCCCAGCCTGTCGCGCTCGCTGCTGGCGAATCCCGCGGGATCATTCATTGCTGGCCGTTCCGGCATCCCGCCAATCTAGCGCATGGCGCGAGTCGCGTCACGAGCGGCTCCTAGTGGGTCGCGAGCACGGCCTCGACACCGCTTTTCTCGAGCTGCTGGTTGACGCTGGCCATGAGGCGGTCGAGACCGGCCTGGTCCTTTGCCTCGGCCCGGGCCACGAGCACGTCCTGGGTGTTGGAGGCGCGGAGAAGCCACCAGCCGTCGGGCGTGTTGACCCGGAC
>CAZQLI010000179.1:0-4511 GCA_964594145.1 uncultured Sphingomonas sp.
CGAGGTCGTTGTGCTTGCCGCCGGCACGGACGCACTTCTGGCTGCTCGTCGCCGTTGAATAGGGCCTCTTCTCGAGCCCGGTGAAGACGTTCTTGAAGGGGACCATCCCGGCGTTGGTGAACATCAGCGTCGGGTCATTGTGCGGGACAAGCGGCGCCGAGGGGACCCGCGCGTGGCCGTTCCTCTCGAAATAGTCGAGGAAGCTGCGGCGGATGTCGTTGGTAGATGTCATGAGCGGCAGATATGGGAGTTGCACTAGCGCGGCAAGGTGTGGCGTCAGTGCGACGGATGCGGATCCCAGTCATTGGCAAGGCAGGCTTTGACGCCGAACCGCGGGCGAAAGCCGAGATCGCGGCGCGCCAGGCCGCTGTCATAGACCCGCCCGATCGAGGCGGGTGGCTCCCAGCCCCTTTCCGCCATCTTCTCGATGAGACCGGGACAGCGATGCTTGATGACCAGCGGCGCGCTCTCGAAGAGTTCGTCCACGTCGCCGCGATGGAACGGCGTTTCGGCACTGACCAGGAAGCAGGCGGGCGGTCCGTTCCGGCCAAGCGCCAGGGCATGGGCCTCGGCGACGTCGCGCCGGTCGACCCCGCGGTGTAGACGGTACCAGGCCATTGCGCCGGCAGGCTCGGGAAAGCAGCGCGACATTCGAAGCACGGTGGCGCCGGCGAAGCCTCCAGCCGAGGCGAGGATCTGCTCGGCTGCGAGCTTGGTCTCGTCATATATGTCCCGCGGCTGAGGTACCGTCGCCTCGTCGATCCAGGCGGCGCTACCCCGCGGCTCGAGCGCATCGCCGTAAAGCGAGGTGGTGCTGGTAAGGACGAAATGGCTGCAGCCAAGCGAC
This sequence comes from uncultured Sphingomonas sp., assembly GCA_964594145.1. GTDB lineage: Bacteria > Pseudomonadota > Alphaproteobacteria > Sphingomonadales > Sphingomonadaceae > Sphingomicrobium. The sequence goes on from CAZQLI010000179.1 coordinate 848, forward strand.
AGCCCGAGGTCAACGAGGCATGACGTCGCCTCGACATTGGTCCGCCGGAACTCTTCATCGGACCTAAGCCCGACATGCGGCGCGTGAAGCGCAGCGACATGGACGATGGCGTCGAGCGCTCCCGCCTGGTGACGCCACTCCGCCACCTCGCGGCAGTCGCCGACAATCTGGACCTCCCGGCCCTGCTCAAGGTCGAGGCCGACGACGTCATGGTCCTGCTTCAGCCGGGAAGCGATTGCGCTTCCAATGAGGCCCGCGGCACCGGTCACCAATATGCGCATCGATCAGCCCCTTCGCCTGATTGCCAGCGCCGATGGCGCCCTCTAGTCCTTCGTCATGGCCAGAACCGCATCGTCCATTCCGCGCTATCGCCGCCGGCGCAAGAGCCGCCGGGGAATCCTTGGCTGGCTTTGGCGGATCATCCTTGGGCTGTTCCTCCTCAGCATCCTCCTCGTCGTCATCTACCGCTTTGTTCCGCCGCCCGTCACTGCAACGATGATCGGCGACGTCGTCGCCGGCCGCGGCCTTGCCAAGGACTGGATGAGCCTCGACGAAATGGACCGCGACATGGTGCGCGCGGCGATCGGGGCCGAGGACAGCAAGTTCTGCCAGCATAACGGCTTCGACCTCGAAGCCATTGAAGACGCGATGAAGCGCAACGCGTCCGGCGGCCGGATCCGGGGCGGATCGACGATCAGCCAGCAGACCGCCAAGAATGTCTTCCTGTGGCAGGGCGGCGGCTATTTCCGCAAGGGCGTGGAAGCCTATTTCACCTTCCTGATCGAGCATATCTGGGGAAAGCGCCGGATCATGGAGGTCTATCTCAACGTCGCCGAGACGGGGATTGGCACCTATGGCGCCAATGCGGGTGCCAAGCGCTATTTCGGCCATGACGCGAGCGCCCTGTCGGCGACCGAGGCGGCGCGCATCGCAGCGGTCCTGCCGCTTCCAAAGAAGCGCGGCGCCATTGCACCGAAGGGCTTCACCAGGCGCTACGGCAACACCATCGCGGCACGGATCGGCGTGGTCCGCCGGGACGGGCTCGATTCGTGCATTTATGAGTCGGTCAGCGCGCCGCGCGAGAAGGCGCCGCCCCGCTCGACTGCTCCAACTGAGCTTCCCGGCGAGGAATATGAGACCGCGACGCCGCCGCCGCCCGAACCGTCGGTCGATGCACCCTCGGCCGCCGAGGAGTCGCCTGGCGACCAGAACCTCGTGATAGCGCCCGTGCCGCCGGCGGAAGACCCGCTTCTGGCCCCTGCGAACGAGAGCGTCCCTGCCGCCCCCGAGCCGGTGACCCAGGGCAATTGATCGCTGCGACGAACTGCCGGAACGGCGGCACCATGCAAGGAGTTGATTGGCGCAAGACCCGAAAAGGAGGATGTGTCATGGCAACCCGCACCGCCAACCGTTCAAGTTCGTCCCGTTCGAGGAGCCGTTCCTCGTCGTCAAACGGCTCCAGGTCCAATGGACAAAGCGCCTTTCGCTGGGGTTCGACCGGCGCAATCGCCAGCGCAGCCCTGGGAGGCGCTGCCCTCGCGCTGGCGGCCAACATGGGCCGCAAGTTCCTGAGCCAGGCGATGGTCAGCGGCCACGGCGACTGGGCGGAGAGCCTTGCCGAGGAACATCGCTCGGTGCTCGCGCTGTTCGACCGGATGCTCGAGACCGACGAGACCCAGGCTATGCAGCGCAAGATGCTGCTGATGAAGCTCGGCTACGCCATCGACAAGCATTCCTATGCCGAGGAGCATGTGATCTACCCGGCGCTTCGCGAAGCCAATGACAAGGCAGACGCCGCCGGGCTCGAGAACGACCATGGGGAGGTCAAGGAATTCCTCTACCGGCTCAACCACATGAGCTCGGATGACCCCGAGTGGATCAATACCGTCCGCCAATTCCGCTCGGCAGTCGAAACCCATGCGCGGATGGAAGAGGACCAGATATTCCCGAGGCTCAAGGGCGAGATCGACGACGAGCTGGATGCGAGGCTCACCAGGGAAGTGAAGAAGGCCGAGTTCATGATGGCCTGACCATCGGGGGAAGACCGGCCAAGGCAAGTCGTCCCCGGGAAATTGCATGCAATATCGGGCAGCTGGCGCAAACATCGTCGGCTGCCCGCTTGCTTTCTTCGGGCCTGGGTCATTTTGAGGGATGGTGAAACTGGGGTAAGCCCGCCTTCCATGGGGGTCCGCCGAACAATCGCTGCATTTCTGGCGGTCTCGCTTGCCTCCTCCACTCGCGACGGCCGCGCCGAGGCACAGCGGAAGGCGGGGCGCTACAACAGGCTGCTCTGGATCCTGGGCATTATCCTTTGGGCAGCGATAATCCTCGGCGGAATTTTCCCGGCCCAAAGCTAGGGCCGACCAGCCTGCATTCTATCCGACCAGCGCCAGTCGCGGCGGCTCCTGGGCACTGAGCTCGACCGCCCCTTCGCCAACCACCCGGGCGAGCCTCGCAGCGAGATCGGCGTCGAGGTTGAAGTCGCGGCCAAGGACAAGGACTGCCTCGCGCGCTCCGCTCACCGGGAGAATTGCGCGCACGACGCCATTGCCGCCGCGGGCCTCGGCGAGCTCGCGGGCAACCGCGGGGATCGCCGACCTGTCCGTGATCCGGAGCTGCATCAGCAGCCGGGTCCTCTTCGCAAGGCTATCGAGCGGCTGGAACCGCTTGACCGTGATCCTTGGAACATCGTCGCCAGGCCTCCGGTCGAGTTCCACGCTCAGGAGCCCGCAGTCCCCGGACTTCGCCGCCGCCTCGAGGTCGGCAGAGGGCTCGTCGTCGAACGCCGTCGCCTCATATTGGCCGCTCGCATCCGAGATGGTCGCGGTGAGGAAGCGGCGGCCCTTGGCGGAGACCCGCCAGCGCGCTCCCTCGACGAGGCCTGCCATGGTCGCGCTCGAGCGGCCCTCGCCGGACGAGGATGTCGAGAGCTCGGCAAAGCTTTTCACCTTGTGGGCCGCAAGGAGGTGCCTCTGCGCATCGACCGGGTGGGCCGAGAAGAAGAAGCCGAAGGCCTCGCGCTCCGCGTTCATCCGCTCGGCGAGGCTCCAGCTCTGGCCGGGGGCCAGCCGAATTGGCGCCACACCGGTCGAGCCGCCGCCGCCGAACAGGCCGTGCTGGCCGCTGGTCCGCTGGTCATGGGCCGCCTGCGCATGGGCGAGGATTGTCTCTGCGGATCCGAAAACCGTCGGCCGGTCCGGGTTGAGCTGGTCGAACGCTCCTGCCGCGGCAAGGCTTTCAAGCTGCCGGCGGTTGAGGAGCTTGGGATCGATCCTTCCTGCGAAATCGTCGATGCTCCGGAACGCTCCCGTTGCCCGGCGTTCGGCGACGAGTGCTTCCATCGCTTTCTCGCCGACGCCTTTCAACGCGCCCAGCGCGTAGCGGACCGCGAGGCCCGATTCGCTTTCCTCGACCGAGAAATCGGCGCGCGACGCATTGACGTCAGGCGGAAGGCACTCGACGCCGCTGCGGCGAATGTCCTCGACGAACAGGGCGAGCTTGTCGGTCTGCGCCATGTCGAAGCTCATCGAGGCCGCGAAAAACTCTGCCGGGTGATGCGTCTTCAGCCAGGCCGTGTGGTAGGCAACCAGAGCGTAAGCCGCCGCGTGGCTCTTGTTGAAACCATAGCCCGCGAACTTGTCGATCAAGTCGAACAGCTCGTTGG
>CAZQLI010000180.1:0-4485 GCA_964594145.1 uncultured Sphingomonas sp.
GAGTGGGAGTAGGCGGTAGCGTGCTCCAGCGTAGGTTCCGGCCGAGCACTCCGATGAGGCGAGCCCACGTCGTGGTTACAGATATGAGTTGGCAGCCCGGGTCAGCGAAGGAAATCTTGTCCTAAGACCGAGCAACCCCGGACCATAATACAATATGACCCCGTTACAAGTCGGCAATGGTCCCGACGCGAGTTATCGCAACTGCTGATGCAGCATCCGCTTTCATTCTGAATGAACGCAGGATCCGCACTTAAGCGACACGGACGCGTACGGTCCGCTTTCTCCAAATGCAGTCTGAGTGAGCGCGTCGAATGCTCGCTGGCGCAATCTAATTTTGACCGTAGGTCCAGGGATTGATCAGTGTGACACCAGTGGTCCTGAAGTCGTCCTCATTGCGTGTGACGACCGTCATGCCGTGTATGAGAGCGGTTGCGGCAATCAGAGCGTCGCGCTCAGATTTCGGATCCGGGACGTGCAAAGCAGCGCAACGGCGGGCCACGGCGAGGTCAACCGGCAGAATCCGCTCCTCAAATCGAACAAGAATGTCATGCTCCAGCCAATCGCGATAAAGATTGGCCTGGGCCTCATCGGTGCGTGCCTTCCGCAAGATGCCTTGCTCAATCTCCAAGACCGTTATGACGGATAGATAGAAGTCCTCCGCATCAACTGATGCCGCCCAATCAATGACCTCCTGGGGAGCTCTGTCGATCCGGCGGAAAACCGAAACCACATTGGTGTCGAGCAAGTGCATCAATCGAGATCTAGCGGCTTCGTGATTCCACCGAGCTTGGGAAAATCAACGTCCTCGGCGAGTGGCGCCGGATTACTGGGAATGAGGGATTCGAGCAGACTCATTCTCTTGGCGCCGCGCAGACGCTTATAGGCACCAATGGATAACAGCACATGCGCCGGTCTGCCCCGATCCGTAATGAAAACCGGGCCCTTGGCGGTCGCCTTCTTGGCTCGAGCTACGTCCGAATTGAAGTCTCGAGATGATAGGGTCGTGATGCTCATGCTTCCGCTCCATACATGCACGTAGCTACGTTGCCACATAATTCCGCAAAATGCAAGGCATGTAGCTACGTGGCGATAACTCCGAGTGGTGAATCAAATTGTTAGAAATACCAGGACGTTAGAGTGGGAAATGATCTAGGCCCATTTCGAGCCATCGTTCAGGCGACCTCGCCCGGAGCCCGCTAGGTCGGGCGTAATAGGGCTGGCTGCAAGGCGCCCTGTGAGGGGAGACCGTCCTGGAGCGCGTCGCCAGCCCAGTCGGAGCGCTTCAATCACGGGATTTACGCGCATCTCGGATGCGCGATAATTCTTGCACTCCAAAGTCAAGGGTAGGATTAAATCGCATCTGAGGATTGCATCGAGTTCCTGGAGCGCACGGCCCTGCCGACGTGCCAGGTTCAACCGAACTGCCTGGCGCTTGGAGCAGGATTTGGGATGGTTTTGCCGGTACGTCGGTGGAACAACCTGGGCGCGGACAGCTTTTCCACCGGTGATGCAACTGGCGCATCGGTGGAAACGGACCAATCCCACATGATGGCAAGGGAAGGGCTAGCGACAACACGCCGAGATCGATGGTGGGAACTGGCCTGCGGCTTGGTGACAATATTGCTCGGCGCGCTCGCCGCCTTTCTGCCAGACCTCGAGTGGATTTCGCGCGCAGGGCTGATAGGCTGGCTGCTGCTACTGGCCGGTATTGCAGAGCTTGGCTTTGGCCTGGCCCGCCGAACGGATCCGGTTGGAGTCACGCTGATGGTATCCGGGTTCGTCACGGCGCTGGCCGGCCTCATTTTTGTCGCCGACCCTGCCTCGGCCTATCTTCGTGTCGCAAACATCGTCACCTTGTGGCTCATGGTCCGGGGGATATGGCTCATCTCCAGGGCGATCTGGGCGCACGTCGCGCATGCCAGGCTCTGGCTTGGACTGAGTGCTGGTACCGACATCGTCCTCGCCATCGTGCTTCTTGCCGGCATTCCCGTATCGCTGATCGTCGTTGGCCTGTTCGGGCCCACTCCAGCGATCGTCGCGAGGTTCAGCCTCATATTTGCGACCAGCTTCGTGGTTACCGGCATATCCCAGATCGCCATCGCCCGGATGCCCGGGCCCGGGGGCGGATGGATTTCAAACCCCGGTTAGGGCAGCCGCACGGTGCGCCAGGGGCCATGGTCCGGATTTGCATTCCGCCGGCGAAGACCCCAGATGAAGCTTATGCATAGACCCGCTCAACTCCACCCCGGCAGCAGCACGGCACGAAGACTGGCCCTAGGCCGGGTCGATCCAGCGAGCCGGGCTCGGTCCAGGGCGTAAACGCGGCAACAATCCGAACATAGGTTCAAAAACAAGATAGCAGCACTTCGTGCCGCGGCCGGCTCGCTCCCGTTGAAGGAGTTCGAGCACAATGGAAAATATCAACGCCCAGCCCATGCAGCGCAATCGGTTGCACGGTCACGCCGGCGTGGCACTTCAGCAGGCCAGCGAGCTGGTCGATCGCTATCCCAATCTCAGCGAGATCGAACTGGCGCGGCTCATCAATCTTTACCGTGAGCTGTCGGCGCTCGAAGTCGCGCTCCTGATGTCGGATAATGACCTCGGGCCACGGCTCGGCAAGTTCGTCGAAGATCATCGTTCAAGGGTAAGGACGCCGTTCCGCGAATATGGCATGTTCGTATTCATCACCGTGCTGGCGGCCGCGCTTATATTCTGGTCAGTAGCCTTTGCACCATGACACCCCGGCGCATTAAACGCATAATGCTGCGGCGGCCCTTAAGCCGCGCCTGACCTTTTCCATGACCCCTTCGTCGGCCTTGGTCGAATGGACCATGTAGGAGGGGTAGGAAAATTCCGGGCTGCCCGGCACGAGCTCCAGCCGGCCATTGTCTATCAGTGGCCGGACCATGCTCATCCGGAAATAGCCGCAGCCACCGTGGGCGAGCACATAATCCAGCGCCAGGGGCCCATAGTTGATTGACACGGCGCGCGGCCCAAGGTCGGGAAATGCCGCCTGGAAGCTGGTCTGGAATTCCTCGCCCCAATCGACATAGATCCATTCCTCGTAACCGGGCTTCCCTCCTTCCGGCGGCGTGCTGACAAGGACCAGCTTTTCCTCAAACAGGAGCTCGGCGACCACGCCGGGCTTCGGCGATGCGCCGTAGAGGATCGCGAAATCCAGCGCGCCCTCCTGGACCTGGCCCATCAGCTGGTCGGGCGCTTCGATGTTGATGCTGATCGCGATCTCCGGGCATTCCTGCCTCATCCAGGCCATCCAGTGCCGCATCAGCGGGTTCCATTGGCTGAGATCGACGCCGGCGATCACCACGGTCTGCTGGCCGGGCGCCAGGGCGATCGACTGCCTCGCGCGGTCCCACACCTGCACGAGCGACGCGGCGAACCTGAAAAACTGCTCGCCGGCCGGTGTCATGCGTGCGCCGGCCTTGTTCCGGATGAACAGCTTGCGCTCAAGCTGGTCCTCGAGGACCCGGATCCGGGCGCTGACCGCGGTTTGGGTGAGGTGGAGATTGGCTGCTGCACCGACGAAGCTCCCTGTCTTCACAATCTCCAGGAAGGTCCTTGCCGCCTCGATATCCATGCTGGTCCCCAATACCCTCTAAAGGATGCGGGACAGGTTATAAGCAAATTATATGCTATAAAACATAAATTATATTCATTTGCTTCATATGTTTGACAAGCGCACCATCACCCTGCTCATCGGCACCGGATTTGTCGCCTGCCCCTGAGTAGGAGGAACCGGACAATGGGATTTCGGAAAAACTATCACGGTGGGCGCATTTACGAGGAGGACCCCGCCGACGGGCCCGGAAGCGCCTCACGACTTGTGACCAAGCTCAAGAAGCTCATCCAACCCCGCTCGCCGCCTTCGGCCGACGAGAAGAGGCCGCCGTTCACGCTGCTGGGAGTGGAAGAACAGTTTTCGCGTCACCTCGACGCGCCGGTGCTTCCGATGGAGGAGTGGCTCGCCAGGCGAAACATCAGCCTGAAGGACCGCAGGCCGAACGGCCAGCGATCCGCAGCGACCAGGTCCGCTCCGCTGGACCACTAGAAAGGAGCATTGACCAAAATGCTCGCGACCCCCGAACTCAGCGCCGAACGACAGGCACTGGCCGAAGCCCGCCTGATAGAGCCGGGGCCCTTCCAGGACATACCGGGTTCGATCTGGACGGTCTTCCTGTCGGCCTGGAGCCTGATATTCCTGAACTTTGCGCTTTTCTTCACCGTCAACCTCGAAGCGAGTTTCATGGTCACCATCTCGGTGATGTTCTCGATGATGTTCTTCGGCGTTCCGGCGGTGATGGCGTCCCAGTCGAGATGCGACAGCTCCAACTGCCCGAAAGTCATCCAGACCTTCACTGGTCCCTTGTCCGTGACTGCGGCAGGAGCACAGATAGTGGCGGTGCCGGTTTGTGCCCTAATCGGTCAAATCGCCTTTATCGCTCTGGTGCTGTAGCCGCGCGGCTG
>CAZQLI010000181.1:0-4456 GCA_964594145.1 uncultured Sphingomonas sp.
AGCCCTATGAGACGGTGGTTGTCGACGTGGACGACGAGTTCACCGGGACCGTTATCGACAAGATGGCGCTTCGCAAGGCCGAGATGACCGACATGCGCCCCTCTGGCGGCGGCAAGACCAGGCTGACCTTCTCGGCCCCGTCTCGCGGCCTCATCGGCTACCATGGCGAGTTCCTCTCCGACACGCGCGGCACCGGCATCATGAACCGTCTGTTCGAGAAATATGGCCCCTACAAGGGAGCGATCACGGGCCGACAGAACGGCGTCCTCATCTCGATGGAGCAGGGAGCGGCCGTCGCCTATGCACTGAACGCGCTCGAGGACCGGGGCATATTGTTCGTCTCGCCCGGCGAGATGCTCTACGAAGGCATGGTCATCGGCGAAAATGCCAAGCAGCAGGACCTCGAAGTCAATCCCCTGAAATCCAAGCAGCTCACCAACTTCCGGGCCTGCGGCAAGGACGAGGGCATCCGGCTGACCCCGCCGCGGCGGATGACGCTGGAGCAGGCCATCGCCTATATCCAGGACGACGAGCTGGTCGAGGTAACGCCCAAGGCCATCCGGATCCGCAAGCGCTTCCTCGACCCGCATGAGCGCAAGCGCGAGGCAAGGAAGATGGAAGCCGCCTGAGGCTGTTCGCCCGGCGAGGGCGCGCTACCCGGCAATTCGGCAAATGGCCGCCATGGGCCCGGCGCCAGAACGTCCGGGCCCTTTTGGTCAGGCGCATCCCTCGACCAGCTGGATGCTGCCGGTCCCGGCGTGGATGATCTGGACCTTTCCATCATGGCTGGTCTCGAACCTCACGCCGCGGACGTCGGGTTTCAGCCAATAGGTCAGATATTGGGCCGGCAGGTCGACATAATGGTGCGGCTCCGCCTGGAGCTTCTCACCATAGGCCTTGCGCACCTCCTCGGCAGTCGAGCCGACGTGGATTCCGCGCGGGGTCGTGATCTCGCCGGGCTCGGCAATGGATATCCGGCTCAGCTTCCCGTCCAGGAACATGAAATAGGTGCCCTTCAGCACCCCGCCCGAGGGAAACAGCTCGATGCAGCTTCCCTCATTGTCGAGCGCTTCCCCGCGGAGCTCGACGTCGAGGACCTTGCTGACTTCCTCGCGGCTCATCCCTATGCGCACCGGCCCGAGCCCTGCCGGCGTCAGGTGCCAGCTTGCCGCCGGAGCCGCGGCAACCGTGACCAGCAACAACGCAATGGCTGCGGCGGCTCGCTTCACTTGGCCATCTCCAGGATCTTCTTCCATTCTTCCTCGCGCACCGGCGCGACCGACAGCCGTGACTGGCGAATGAGTTCCATTTTCGAGAGCGAAGGCTCGGCCTTGATCTCGCCCAGCGTGACGGGGCGCGCCAGCTCACGGACCGGCTCGACCGGGACCTTTACCCAGCTTCCATCCTCGCCGTCTGGTTCGCCCGTCCCGGTGATTTTCATGATCCCGACGACCGCCCGCTGGTCCATGCTGTGATAGAAGAAGGCCTGGTCGCCGGGCTTCATGGCGCGAAGATGGAGCCGCGCCGCATTGTTGCGCACGCCGTCCCACATCGTGCCGCGGTCCCGGACCAGGTCGTCCCAACTGTAGCTGGACGGCTCGGATTTCATCAGCCAGTAGGCCATTTCAGGTAAGGGCTCCTTCCAGGGGGACCGCCGCTTAGCCAGCCAATTGAGGACAAGGCAAGGTCCCCCTTTGACGGAAACGGCAGAAATCTGTCGCTTTGTTAATCGTTCCCTTCATTCGCCCCGCGTCCGGCTCAACTCACCGATGGCCGGATTGCGGCGAGCCCAACATCGATTATGTGCACCGCAGCAATTTTGAGAGCGGGTGGACCAACAGAGCTTCGACACCAGGAATGAAGCCAGGTCCCAGGGCAAGACGGACGTCCCTTTCGCGGTTAGCGAACAGCCAAGGCTGCTCGCGGGACCGTGGTCAGGCCGGCCGCCAGACACAGAGTAAGAATTGGCGAAGATTTTGGGCGCTGGCGGCGCCTCGGTAATTGCGTCGGCAATGGTAATTGCCTTCGGTAGCTCGGGCCAGGCACTGGCCCAGCAGGTCAATAATCTCCCGGTCGTGCAGGCGGTGGTCAATACCGCTGGCCCGGCCATCGCGGGGCAGGGAGCCGGCCAGCGGGTCGGCGCGATGCTCCAGCATCGCAGCGAGAGTTCGGACGCCGCGGTCGCCCGCGAGGCGCAGTGGCTGCAGCAGGCCGGATGGCCGCTCTATGCGCTGGTCGACCGGTTCAGCGCCGGAGCGCCGCTCACCGACCAGGCCAACTGCATCGCGGTCGCCGTCTATCACGAAGCCCGCGGCGAAAGCCTCGAAGGGCAGCTCGCGGTCGCCAAGGTGATCATGAACCGGGCGGCGTCGGGCCGATATCCGACGAGCTGGTGCGGGGTGGTGAAGCAGCCATGGCAGTTCTCCTTTGTTCGTAACGGCCATTTCCCGTCGGTTGACATGCAGTCCGCCTCGTGGCGAAAGGCGCTTGGCGTGACCCGCCTCGCGGTCGCCAATGCGATCCCGGGCCTCTCGAACGACGTGCTCTGGTATCATGCCGATTATGTGGCGCCCGATTGGGGCCGCCGGCTGACCCGGGTCGAAAAAATCGGCGCCCACATCTTCTACCGCAGCTGATTTTCGCCAGAAGATCCACCGCCTGGCGCGTGCGCCGGTCGTTCTGGCGTTAACCCCGTTCACGGGGGATTCGCCTTTGCCCGTTCATCAAGCACCATCCTCTTAAGACAAGGGCATTTTTTGTCCTTGAGGAGGGGAGGCCTGGGGCGGTGCTGAAGATCCTGATCGTCGAGGACGACGTCCAGCTGGCGACGACTGTCAAATATCTGGTCGAGGATAATCCGCGCTACAGGGTCGTTGCCACGGTCGATGATCTCGACAGTGCCGTGGCCGCCGCCCAGGAACATCTCCCCGATCTCGCCCTTGTCGACCTGAGGCTGGCCAACGGCACCACCGGCTTTTCGGTAGCCGTCCGGATGGGCGATTTCGACATTCCCTGTTTTTTCATCACCGGCAAGGCGCCGGACTTCCCGATGCCTGACCTCGCGCTCGGCTGCCTCATGAAACCCTTCACTGCGGAAGACATCCACCGAAGCCTCGCCGCGGCCGAGGACATCATGCGCGGCCGCGAGGCGCTGCGCCCGAAGATGCCGGTCAATCTCCTGCTTTACGACAAGGTCGAGGAGGAAGAGGGCGCGGAGCCCAGGCCCGGCTTCATTCCCTCGAGGCGGTCGCTGAAGACCCGGATCGAGCATTGGATATCCGGGACCCAGCACTGAGCCTTGCCAAAGGGCCCCGCCCGTTCCGCCGAGTTGGAGGGGCGGGGTCCTGGTGCCCGGATGGCGCTGTCCGGGGGACGACGCCATCCGGGCGCTACCCGCCCTAGAGCCGCATGATCCCCTTGCGCGGCTGGCGCTCGCCGAGGGTCTCGCTGCTGATCCTCGCGCCCGCATCGATCAGCGCCTGGCGCCGGCCGGCGATGCTGCTCGAAAGCTGGATCATCTCCAGCTGGTGCAGTCGCTGGAAGGCGGGGTGGCGAAGCACCAGCTCAACGAACCGGGAGGTTTTCGGCCACCGCTTCGAGTCCGGGACGAAGCCGGCATAGGAGCCGTTTCTGAAGAAGGTCGCGATGGAAATGTCGGCAAGGCCAATGTCTCCGAAGAGATAGCCCTCGCCGGGTAGCTCGCCCTCGAGATAGTCGAGAGCCACCGGAAGGTCGGTGGACAAAGTCCGCTCTACCCGTTCTTCATCGCCCGGTTCGCCCCAGACGCGCGGATGGACCATTTTGGGGTAAAAGAGGCCCCAGATGAAAAGATCGCCAAGGCGCGTGTCGGCAAATTCCTCAAGCCATCGGGCCCGCGCCCGTTCGCGCGGATCGCGGGGGAGCAGCGGCGGCTCGGGATGGCTGTCCTCGATATAGGCCGCGATCACGCTGGAATCGCTCAAGGTGAGGCCATCCTCGACCAGCACCGGAATCCGGCATAGCGGGCTCAGCCGCCTGAACTCGTCATTGCCGTAGAATGGTGTGATCGGGTCGACCTCATAGTCGAGCCCTTTCAGCTCCATGCAGACCAGCACTTTCCGGACATAAGGGCTGACGAAGCTTCCGATGATCTTCATGGTGCCGACCATGCGCTGGGGGACGTGGAAAGGTAAAGCCTTCGAATGATGAAAGCCGGCCCCGGGGATGGTGGCCGAGCCGGGCGCAACGGGCTATAGGGCGGGCCATCCCAGCGAGGGGAGCAATTGATGGAAGCCGACGCACTGGCGCTTCTGTTGGCGCGCATCCAGTTCGCCTTCACGGTGAGCTTCCACTTCATCTTCCCAAGTTTCTCGATCGGCCTTGCGAGCTTCCTCGCCGTCCTCGAATGGCGCTGGCTTCGGAGCGGCCGGCAGCTGTTCCTCGAACGTGATGTCCGGGCGGCCGACCCGCATCAGGA
>CAZQLI010000182.1:0-4450 GCA_964594145.1 uncultured Sphingomonas sp.
ATGGCGCAGCGACACCGTGATCCAGGTGCGCACCCGCAGCAGCCGGACCCGGTCCAGGCCCAGATCTTCTCGATCATGTCGTGGGTGCTGATGTTCGTGATGGCGCCCGTCGCCGCCGGCCTCCAGCTCTACTGGGTGACCAACAACATATTGTCGATCGGGCAGCAGGCATGGCTCTACAAGCGCTATGACATGCATCTTTCCGACACCCACCCGATCAAGACCTGATCGATGGAACGCCTGACAGGCATAGCGGAGCAGGCGCGCCGGCTCTTTTCCGGGCCGATCCAGTTCCTGAAATCGGCGCCCGGGCTGGAGCACCTGCCGGATCCCAGCGTGCCTGAAATCGCGTTCGCGGGCCGCTCCAACGTCGGCAAGAGCTCGCTCATCAACGCGGTCACCAACCGAAAGGGGCTGGCCCGGGCCTCGAACACGCCCGGGCGAACCCAGGAACTCAACTATTTCGACGTCGGCCAGCCGCTGCTGTTCCGCCTGGTCGACATGCCGGGCTACGGCTTTGCCGAGGCGCCGCGCGACATGGTGAAGCGCTGGCGGCGGCTCATCAACGACTATCTGCGCGGCCGCGCGGTCCTCAAGCGCGCCCTCGTCCTCGTCGATTCAAGGCATGGCCTCAAGGACGTCGACCGGGAGGTCATGAAGATGCTCGACGACGCGGCGGTGAGCTACCACCTGGTGCTAACCAAGTCGGACAAGGTGAAGCCGACCGACCTTGCAAAAACCATAGAGGAGATAAGGGTCGAGGCGACCCGCCATCCAGCCGCCCACCCGCTCATCCTGCCCACGTCCAGCGAAACCGGGCTGGGACTCGCGGAGTTGAGAACGGCAATCCTGGAGGCGGTGAACGCATGAAACTGATTATCGGCAACCGCGCCTATTCCAGCTGGTCGATGCGCGGCTGGCTGGCGCTCAGGCATGCCGGCCTTGAGTTCGAGGAGCTGGTCGTCCCGCTGTTCGACGAGGCGTGGGAAAAGCGGCGCGAGGGCGACGAGTTCGCGCCGTCGCTTGGCAAGGTACCGATCCTCTGGGACGGCGAGGTGGTCATCTGGGACAGCCTCGCAATCGTCGAATATTGCGCCGACCGCGTCGGCACCGAGCGTTTCTGGCCCGCAGATCTCGCAGCGCGCGGCATGGCAAGGTCGATGGCCGCCGAGATGCACAGCGGTTTCTCGGCGCTTCGGCGCGACCTTCCAATGAACGTGCGCCGCAATTTCGGGTCGGTCGAACTTTCGAGCGAGGTCGAGGCGGACGTCATCCGGGTGCTCAACCTCTGGGCCCAGGCCCGCGCGCGCCACGGCGGCACCGGCGAATATCTGTTCGGCGACTGGGGGGCAGCCGATATCATGTTTGTGCCGGTCGTCACGAGGTTCGTGACCTACGGCGTCAGGGTGCCACCCTTTGCAGCGGCCTATATGGAAGCGGTCCTTCACCGCGCCGACGTGGTCGAATGGATCGAGCTTGCCCAGGAGGAGCCCTGGGTCATCGAGGAATATGAGGCTGCCCGCAACTGACTAGTAGGGCGTTCCGTCCTTGTGGACATAGCGGTCGGCAGCCATGTCGAAGTGAAGGTCGGCGTCGGGATAATGGCAATCGCCCTCCCCGATCCTGCAGTCGATGGCGATGAAGGTGCAGGGCCGGTCCGACCGGTTGACCAGGTGGTGGCCGTTCGGGACATTCTTCGGAAAGGCCGCGCAGTCACCGGGGCGAAGGACCGTCTCCCCGTCATCCTCGACCAGGACCGCTTCGCCCTCGAGCATGACGACGAACTCGTCGATGCCCTCGTGCCAGTGGCGCTGGCTCGACCATCCGCCCGGCTCGAGGACGACATGGCTGACCCCGATATCCTGAAGCCCGCTCGGCGGTCCCAGGCGGCGATAGAAGCGCCCGGCAACGTCGGACGAATAGGGCGCGGGATAACCGGTGCGATTGGTTCGCTCGATCCTGGAAAGTTCAACTTTCGGCATGGCGATCAGCTTGCTACCGCAGAGCGATGAGCTCGTCTATCGATCCCGTTGAACTTGCCGCCCGGCTGATTGCCTGTCCAAGCGTGACGCCCGCGAGGGGCGGGGTTTTTGACATTCTCGAGGAAGTGCTCGGGCGCTGCGGCTTTGCCGTCCATCGCTGGGTCATGGGCGAAGCCCCTGACGGGCCGACCGAGAACATGGTCGCGATGCGCGGAGAGGGTTCGCCCCACTTCGGCTTTGCCGGCCATCTCGACGTCGTCCCTCCCGGCGATGGCTGGGAAAGCGACCCGTTCGAGCCGGTCATCGTCGATGGCATCCTCACCGGCCGAGGCGCCAACGACATGAAGAGCGCGATCGCGGCCTTCGTCGCCGCGGTTGCCTCCATCCCTCCGCGTTCCGGCACGCTCTCGCTCCTCATTACCGGGGACGAGGAAGGCTATGCGACCTACGGGACGCCCCGGATCATCGACTGGCTGAACGAGCGCGGCATCCGCCCTGACATGATCCTCATCGGCGAGCCGACCTCGGTCGAGAGGCTTGGCGACACGATCAAGATCGGCCGCCGCGGTTCGGTCAACATGTGGATCGACGTTCCCGGGATCCAGGGCCACGTCGCCTACCCCCACCGCGCGGACAATCCCGTGCCCAAGCTGGCCCGGATCATCGCCGCGCTTGGCGAGATGAGGCTCGACGAGGGGACCGAGCGCTTCCCGCCCTCGAACCTCGAGTTCACCGGCATCTCGACGCCGACCCAGGCCAGCAACGTCATACCGGCTTCCGCGACCGCGCAGTTCAACATCCGTTTCAACAATCTCCAGCGCGGCGCCGACCTCGTGAAGATGGTCGAGGAAATCGCGAGCCGGGAGGCTCCCGGCGCAACGGTCCGCTCGAGGATTTCTGGCGAGGCCTTCCTGACTCCTCCCGGCGAGCTTTACGACCTTCTGGTCTCGGCGATCCGCGAGGAAACCGGCATCGAGCCGGAGCTCTCGACCAGCGGCGGGACCTCGGACGGAAGGTTCCTCATCCAGCTGTGCCCGGTGGTTGATTTCGGGCTTCCAAACGCGACGATGCACAAGGTCGGCGAACATGCCGCCGTCGAGGATATCCGGGCGCTCAGCCGGATCTACCGGCGGGTCCTCGAGAAGTTGCCGGCTTAGGCGACGCTGCTCTTCGAACCGCGGTCGGCATTGCCGGTCCAGCGGGCGAATTCTTCCTCGAACATCGGGCCGGCGAAAACAAACCCCTGCACCGTGTCGCAGCCGATGGCGCGCATGATGTCGGCCTGGGCGACGGTTTCCACGGCCTCGGCGACGACCTCGGCCCCGACGCCCTTGATCAGCTGGACCACGGCCTGGACGACCACCCTCGCCTGCTCGCTGACCTCGATGTCGGCGATTAGCGACTGGTCGAGCTTCACCCGGTCCAGCGGCATGGATCGAAGGCGCGAGATATTCGAGTAGCCGGTGCCAAAATCATCGATCGCGATCGAAAGCCCGTCCTCGCGGAGGGCGGCGATCTCGCGCAGCACCTCCTCGGAACATTCCATCGCCGCCGTCTCGGTGAATTCGAGCTCAACCAGCGACAGCGGGACGCCCGCGTCGCCGAAGGTCGCCCGAAGCCTCGGCAGGAAGTCGACCCGGTCGAGCTGCCTTGGGCTGACATTGAACGAGATCCGCCGCTTGATCCCCTGTGCCTGCCACTCGGCCAGGATCGAGGCGACCTCGGCCGCGACCCAGTCGCCGATTTCCCCGATCATGCCGGTCTGCTCGGCCACCGGGATGAAGGTCGCCGGGAGCCGCAGCCCGTCGCGCGGATGGTTCCAGCGGAGAAGCGCCTCGGCGCCGCTCACCTCGCCGGTCGCAAAGCTCAGCTGCGGCTGCAGCGCGAGAAGGAACTCGCCGCGCTGGACGGCCTCGCCAAGCGCGTTTTCCGTTTCCACCTTGCGCTGGTGCTCGGCTGCAAGTTCCTCGCTGAACATGCAGTAGCGCCCGCCGCCCTGGTTCTTGGCGCGGTACATCGCGATGTCGGCCGCGCGCATCAGCCCCTCGATCGCGACGCCGTGCGTGGGGCAAATGGCGACTCCGACCGAGGCGCCGATGTCGACGCTGTGGCCATGGAGCTCGAAGGGTTCGGAGATTGCGAGCGCGATCCGGCGGGCAACCCGCTCGGCGTCCGACGGATCGTCGATCTCGGGGAAGAAGATGGTGAACTCGTCCCCGGCGAGGCGGGCAAGGAGCGGCCGCTGTGCCGGCCCTTCGCCGGTTTCCGCGGTAACCACGACCCTCAGCCGGTTGGCGACCATGATGAGCAGCTGGTCGCCCCTTGCGTGGCCGAGGCTGTCGTTGACGTTCTTGAACCGGTCGAGGTCGACGAACAGCATCGCCGCTCGCCCTCCGTCCGGAATGTCGCCGAGTAGCTTGTCGGCTTCCGAACGGAAATGGAGGCGGTTCGGAAGGGAGGTTACGGGA
>CAZQLI010000183.1:0-4442 GCA_964594145.1 uncultured Sphingomonas sp.
GAACGTCCAGACCTGGCTAAGGAAATGCTTATTCGCCAGCTTCTCGGTCAAGATGCCGATGTGGCCGGTCCATACCTGGCTTCCCGACGCGCACGTCCAGGCGCCGACCGCCGGCTCGGTCATCCTCGCCGGCGTGCTTCTGAAGCTCGGCGGCTATGGCTTCATCCGCTTCAGCCTGCCGATGTTCCCCGAGGCGTCGAACGAGTTCATCCCTCTCGTCTATGTCCTGTAGGCTGCGGCGGTGGTCGTCACCTCGCTCATCGCGCTGGTCCAGCACGACATGAAGAAGCTGATTGCCTATTCGTCGGTCGCGCACATGGCGTTCGTCACCTTCGGCATCTTTGCCTTCAACCGGCAGGGGCTGGAGGGCGCGATGATCGTGATGCTGAGCCATGGCCTCGTCTCGGGCGCGCTGTTCCTTTGCGTCGGCGTCATCTACGACCGGCTGCATACCCGGGAGATCGCCCGCTACGG
This sequence comes from uncultured Sphingomonas sp., assembly GCA_964594145.1. GTDB lineage: Bacteria > Pseudomonadota > Alphaproteobacteria > Sphingomonadales > Sphingomonadaceae > Sphingomicrobium. Next base: position 475 of record CAZQLI010000183.1, read on the forward strand.
CGGCCTTGCCGACAATATGCCGAAATATGCGCTGCTGTTCCTCGTGTTCACCATGGCCAGCATCGGCCTTCCGGGCACCAGCGGCTTCGTCGGCGAGTTCCTCTCCTTGGTCGGCCTCTATGCGGTTTCGAGCTGGGCGGCGATCTTCGCTACCACCGGCATCATCCTCGGCGCGAGCTACATGCTCTATCTCTACTGGCGCATCTGCTACGGCCGGCTGGTTCACGCCGATGCCGCGGCGATGAAGGACCTCAGCGTCCGGGAGCTTTGGCTGCTCGGCCCGATCGCGGCCGTCGTCCTGTGGATGGGCGTTTACCCCGAGAGCTTCCTCCGCCCGATGCGCGCCGACATTGGCCGCCTGATCGAGCGGGTCGAGCGGGCAAGGCCTGAAGGCGATGCCCGGGTCACGCCCGGAGTTCCGGCCGCGGCCGCCGCCCATGGTGAAAACATTCTGGCCCAGGAAGCCCATTGATGAACCTGGCTCCGATCCTTCCCGAGATCATTCTCACGCTCGGTGCGCTTGCACTGATGATGGTCGCTGCATTCCTCGGACGCAGGGCGACCGTCTTTTGCACCTGGGCTTCCATTGCCCTCCTCGCGGGCGCGAGCCTCACCCTGCTTGGCGAGCCCGGCAATGCCGGCGCCATGTTCGGCGGCCAGATAGTCGCCGACGGCTTCGGCGCTTTCGGCAAGCTGGTCATCTTCGCCTGCTCGGCGATCGCCATCGCGATGGCCCATTTCTGGTTCGAGCGCGACTTCGAGCATGGCTCCGAATATCCGGTGCTCATCCTCCTGTCGGCCGTCGGCATGTCGGTGATGGTCTCGGCAACCAGCCTCGTCACCCTCTACGTCGGTCTCGAGCTACTGAGCCTCGCCTCCTATGTCCTCGCCTCCTACCGCCGGACCGACGAGCGCAGCGCCGAAGCGGGCCTCAAATATTTCGTCCTCGGCGCGCTCGCCTCGGGCATCCTGCTCTACGGCATCTCGCTGCTCTACGGCTTTACCGGGACGACCCAGTTCGAGGGCGTTGCAGCGGCGTTCGCAAGGGACGGCGCAAGCTCGATCGGCCTTCTGTTCGGCCTCGTCTTCCTGCTCGCTGGTCTTGCGTTCAAGATCAGCGCCGTTCCGTTCCACATGTGGACCCCCGACGTCTACGAGGGCGCCCCGACGCCAGTGACCGCCTTCTTCGCCTCGGCCCCGAAGGTGGCGGCGGTCCTGTTGAGCGTTCGGGTCTGCCTCGATGCGCTTGGCCCGGCGATCGATGCCTGGCGCCAGATCATGATCTTCGCGGCGCTGGCCTCGATCTTCCTCGGGGCGGTGGCAGCCTTCGGCCAGGCCAACATCAAGCGGCTGCTGGCCTATTCCTCGATCAATAACGTCGGCTTCGCCCTGATCGGCCTCGTCGCAGGCGGCGTCGAGGGTGCAAGCGCGGTCCTGTTCTACATGGCCATCTACGTCGTCATGACGCTTGGAGCCTTCCTCTGCGTGCAGCGCATGCGCAATGCCGACGGCGTGCATATCGAGGATATCGATTCCCTCGCCGGCCTTTCCCGCAGCCGGCCTGGCCTTGCCGCGGCGATGGGGATCTTCATGTTCAGCCTCGCCGGCATCCCGCCGATGTTCGGCTTCTGGCCCAAGCTGCTGGTGTTCAGCGCGGCGGTTGAGCAGGGCTATTTCGCGCTCGCCGTTGCCGGCATCCTCGGGACCGTCGTTGGCGCCTATTATTACCTGCGCATCGTCAAGGTGATGTATCTCGACGCACCGGCCGAGCCCTATGCCAAGAGCCACAGCCACCTCGAGGGGGCGCTGATCGGGCTCACGGCGCTGGTCGTGTCGCCGCTTGGCTATCTTCTCGTCGGGCCGCTTGGCACGGTCGCCGACAATGCCGCGGGCACCCTGTTCTGAGCCGGATAAGGATCGTCGAAAGGCTGGGGTCGACCAATAGCGAGCTGCTCGCCGACGAAGCGGCCGTGGAAGGCGACTGGCTGGTCGCGCTTCGGCAGGACAGCGGGCGGGGACGCCATGGCCGCAGGTGGGAAGGGATCTCGGGAAATTTCTTCGGCTCGACCCTGGTTATAATCCGTTCCGACGATCCCCCGGCACCGGCACTTGCCATGGTCGCCGGGCTTGCACTGATCGAGGCGGTTGCAACCGAGGCACCGGCAGCGCCGCTCAGCCTCAAGTGGCCCAACGACCTGATGCTCGGCGACGCCAAGCTGGCCGGGATATTGCTCGAGCGGTCCGGCGACCGGGTCGTTGCCGGCTTTGGAGTCAATCTTGCCGGGGCGCCGGCGATTGCCGGCCGGAAGACCGCGGCGCTGTCCGCCTACCGGGACATCACTCCCGGGGCATTTGCGCCGATCATCGCCGGCAGCTTCGCCCAGCTGCTCGCGGCCTGGCGCCGTTCCGAGCCGGCGAGCCTCGCCGATGCCTGGATGGCAAGGGCGCACCCGATCGGGACGGCGCTCGAGGTCCATGGGGGCCAGGGCGAGCTTGCCCGTGGCAGGTTCGATGGCATCGAGCCCGACGGTGCCATGCGGCTCGTCCACGAGGACGGGACGACCAGCCTCGTCCGTGCAGGCGACGTCCAGCTCGGCTGAAATTTTCCGGCGAGTCGCCTCCTCGCTAGGCGATTGGACAACTGGTAAGGCTCGCCTCGTTTCGCGAACGAGTCGAAGCGTTCCCGGCTGCAAATTGCCGCCGACCCCATAAAGAAAATCGCGGAACCCAGCGCCGGTCCTGCTGGCCGGCAAAAGGCTTGCTGGAGACCCTGACCATGAACGCGATTACCACCAAGGACGGAGTCAGCATTTTCTACAAGGACTGGGGCCCCAAGGATGCCCAGCCGATCGTCTTTCACCATGGCTGGCCGCTGACCGCGGACGACTGGGACAACCAGATGATGTTCTTCCTTGGCGAGGGATTCCGGGTAATCGCGCACGACCGCCGCGGCCATGGCCGGTCAAGCCAGACCGACACCGGCAACGACATGGACAGCTACGCCGCCGACGTTGCGGAACTGGTCCGCCAGCTGGACCTGCGCAACGCCATTCACATTGGCCATTCGACCGGAGGCGGCGAGGTGGTCCATTACGTCGCCCGGGCCGAGCCCGGACGCGTCGCCAAGGCCGTCATCATCGGCGCGGTGCCACCGGTGATGGTGAAGAAGGAAAGCAATCCCGGCGGGACCCCGATCGAGGTGTTCGACGGCTATCGCGCGGCCGTCGCGGCCAACCGCGCCCAGATCTACCTCGATACGGCGGCGGGCCCCTTCTACGGGTTCAACCGACCCGGGGCGACAGTCAGCCAGGGCATCATCAACAACTGGTGGCGCCAGGGGATGATGGGCGGCATCAAGGCGCATTATGACTGCATCAAGGCATTTTCCGAGACGGACTTCACCGAGGACCTGAAGGCGATCGAAGTGCCGGTGCTGGTCCAGCACGGCGACGACGACCAGATCGTGCCCTATGAGGACAGCGCGCCGCTTTCCGCGAAGCTGCTGCGCAACGCGGTCCTGAAAACCTATGCGGGCTTCCCTCACGGAATGGCGACAACCCATCCGGACATCATCAACCGTGACATACTGTCATTCATCCGGGGCGAATCGCCAGCTGCCGAAGCCGAGAAGCTGGACGTCCATCTCGACGTGTCCGCCCCGGCCTGAGGAGGCGAAGGCGAGGGCCGTGAAGGCGGCCCTCGCCAAGCTCACCACGGGCAGCTAGGGAAGCGGGCATGCTGCTCGCCATCGACGCCGGGAACACGAATATCGTCTTTGCGCTGGTCGAACCCGGCCAGGGGCCGGACGCGGCTCCGGAGATACGCGCGAGGTGGCGGATCGCGACCGATCCCCGCCGGACTGCCGACGAATATGCGGTGTGGCTTTACCGGCTGCTGGAACTGGAAGGCTATTCGCGCGAGGCCGTGGACCAGGTGATCATCGGGACCGTGGTGCCGCGGGCACTCCA
>CAZQLI010000184.1:0-4419 GCA_964594145.1 uncultured Sphingomonas sp.
CGTCGGACAGCGGCGGCAAATCCTGGCGCTGATGCACCAGCGCCTGATGTTCGGCATGCTTCTCTATGCCGGGATCATCGGCATCATCGCGCTCCGCCTGATCTGGCTTGCCGCCTTTGGTGATCATGCAGGGAGCAAGGGCGGCCTTGCCAACATGGCGCCGGAGCGGGCCGACATTGTCGACCGGGAAGGCCATGCCCTTGCCCGTACGATCGATGCCTGGACCATCGGCCTCCAGCCGAAGAAGGTCATCGGCAACAAGCTCGACCTTGCCCGGAAGCTGGCCCGGCTGATGCCGGAAAAGGATGAGGCCGCCTATCTGGCGATGCTCCGGTCGGACAAGAATTTCTATTATCTCCGCCGCCGCGCAAGCCCGAGCCTCGTCTCGGAAATCAACGCGCTTGGCGAGCCCGGCCTTGCGCTGCAGCGCGAACCCGACCGGCTCTACCCGCAGCTCAGCCTCGCCGCGCACGTCATCGGCTTTACCGACATCGATGGAAAGGGAAATGCCGGCATCGAGCGGGCCTTCGACGAACGGCTCCGTGACGAGGAACTGCGCGACGAGCCGCTGGTCCTCAGCATTTCAAGCCGTGTCCAGCAGGCGCTGGAGCATGAGCTCAGCGCGGCGATGGACACATTTTCGGCCATTGGCGCGGCGGGCATCGTCATGGACATCCACACCGGCGAGATTCTGGCGATGACCTCGCTCCCCCAGCTCAACCCCAACGCGGCCGGGCAGGGGAGCCCGGAGGAGCGGTTCAACCGGGCAACGCTGGGGGTTTACGAGCTTGGTTCCACTTTCAAGCCGTTCACCGTGGCGATGGCGATGGACAGCGGCATCATCAAGTCGTTCGGGCAGATGTATAATTGCCCGAGCGCGCTCAAGGTCGCGGGCCGGACCATCAACGATACCCATCCCTTTGGCGGGCCCTGCTCGGTCGCCGAGATCATGAAGGAAAGCTCCAACATCGGATCCGCCCAGATCGCCGACCAGCTGGGAGCTACCCGGCAGAAGCAATTTCTCCGCAAGATGGGCTTCCTCGACAAGGTCGAGGTCGAGCTTCGCGAGCGCGGACGGACGCTGACACCGGGCTCGCAGTGGAACCAGATCGAGACGATGACCGTCGGCTATGGCCATGGCATCGCCGTCACGCCGCTCCATCTCGCGACAGGTTACGCCACCCTCTTCAACGGCGGCATCTACCGTCCGGCAACGCTGATAAAGGTCGACCGCAACCACGCGCCGGGCAAGGGGCACCGCGTGTTCAGCGAAGAGACCAGCTACAAGATGCGCTCGCTCCTGCGGCTCGTCGTCACCAAGGGAACCGGGCGCAAGGCCGATGCCCCGGGCTACCGCGTCGGTGGCAAGACCGGTACCGCCGAAAAGCTGGTCGGCGGCCGCTATGTCGGGAACAAGGTCGTCAATACCTTCGCCGGTGTATTCCCGATGGACGAGCCGCGCTATGTGATGGTGGTCATGCTCGACGAGCCACAACCGACTGCCGAAACATTCGGGTTCCGCACCGCAGGCTGGAACGTCGCGCCAGTAGTCAGCAGGACCGTCAGCCGGATCGCGCCGATGCTCGGCGTCCGGCCCGACAGGCAGCGCGAACCCGACATGTCCCAGGTGTTGCCGTACATCCACGAAAAAGCGGGACGCTGAAGGCATGCTCCTGAGTGAACTTGCCGGCATCCCGGGCGAGTCGAAAGTTACGGGATTCGCGCTCGATCATCGCAAGGTGGCGCCCGGCAACCTGTTCGGAGCGTTCCGGGGCGCGCGCTTCAACGGCGAGGATTTCATCGCCGAGGCCGTGAAGCGCGGCGCCGTGGCGGTGGTCGCCCGGCCCGAGGCGAGGGTCGAAGGGGCGGCGCATCTGTCGGCAGGCGAGCCACGGCGCCTGTTCGCCGAGCTCGCGGCGGCCTTTTACGCGCCCTATCCCTCCACGGTTGCGGCGGTTACCGGCACCAATGGCAAGACGTCGACGGTCGAGCTCACCCGGCAGCTGTGGCGCATGGCCGGCCACCGGTCGGCCTCGATCGGGACCCTCGGGGTCACTACCGCCGACGACCAGGTGGCGACTGGCCTGACTACGCCGGACATCGTCACCTTTCTGTCCAACATGGCGGGCCTTCGCCGCATGGGGATCAGCCACGTCGCCTATGAGGCATCCTCCCATGGGCTCGACCAGTACCGCGCCGAAGGCGTGCCCGTCCGGGCTGCTGCCTTCACGAACTTGTCGCGCGACCATCTCGATTATCACCCGACGATGGAAGCCTATTTCGCGGCCAAGATGCGCCTGTTCGACGAGGTGGTGTCGGATGACGGGGCAGCGGTGGTCTGGACCGGCGACCCCAGGTCGGGCGAGGTCATCGACCATGTCCGACGGCGCGGGCTCAAATTGCTGACCGTTGGGCCGGACGCAACGACCATCACGCTGGTCGAGCGGCACTCGACGCCGCTCGGGCAACAGCTTGTCCTGCGGCACGAGGGCAAGGAGCACCGGCTCTCGCTTCCACTGATCGGCGCCTACCAGATGAACAATGTGCTGACCGCGGCGGGACTTGCGCTTGCAACCGGCGGCGACTGGGCAAGGACCCTGAGCGGCATGGCCCGTGTCTCGCCTGTCCGGGGCCGGCTCGAACGCGCGGTGATCAGCAGGTCGGGCGCGCCCGTCTATGTCGACTATGCCCATACGCCAGATGCCATCGAGGCGGCCATTCAGGCGCTCCGCCCGCATGTCGATGGAAAGCTGATCACGGTGGTCGGCGCAGGCGGCGACCGCGACGAGGGAAAACGCCCCGAAATGGGCGCCGTCGCCGCTCGCCTGTCGGATATCGTGATCGTGACCGACGACAACCCGCGGACCGAGGATCCCTCGCTGATCCGCCGCGCGCTGCTGTCGGGAGCCCCGGACGCCATCGAGATCGGCGACCGCCGGGGCGCCATTGCCGAGGCCATAGCCATGGCAAAAGCAGGGGATATCGTACTCGTGGCCGGCAAGGGCCACGAACAGGGACAGATTATTGGAGACCAGGTTCTGCCTTTTGATGACGTGAGCGTGGCGCGGGAGTGCGCCGCATGACGATGCTGTGGACCAGCGAAGAGATCATTGCCGCAACCGGCGGAACGCCAGGTGGCGGCGACTTCGAAGCAAGCGGAATCACCTTCGACAGCCGCGAGGTGGAGCATGGCTGGCTGTTCGTCGCCATGCCGGGAACGGTTGCCGATGGTCATGATTTCGTGGAGCGCGCCTTTGCCGCCGGAGCGTCTGGCGCCCTTGTATCAAGACCAGTGGATGGTCCCCACATCCTCGTGAAGAATGTCCCCGAGGCACTTACGAAGCTGGCCATTGCGGCCCGGAACCGTTGCGACGGGACAATAATTGGCGTTACCGGATCAGTTGGAAAAACCTCCACCAAGGAAGCGCTTTTCGCCGCACTTGCCCGCTATTCTCCCGGCCGGGTTCACCGTTCGGTCAAGAGCTATAATAATCATACGGGCGTTCCGCTCAGCCTCGCGCGGATGCCGCGCGACAGCGATTTCGCGGTGCTGGAAATGGGGATGAATGCAAAGGGCGAGATTGCCGGGCTGACCCGGCTGGTTCGCCCGCACATCGCGGTCATCACCACTCTTGCGTCCGCCCACATCGAATATCTTGGCTCGATGGAAGCGATTGCCGACGCCAAGGCGGAGATTTTCGAAGGCCTTGAGCCCGAGGGCATCGCGATCGTCCCCGAGGACACCCCCTATCGTGACCGGCTAGTCAAAGCGGCTCGCAAATATGCCGGCTCGACCGTGACCTTTGGCCATGGTGATGCCGACGTTGCGGCGCTTCACGCGGTTCGATCGGCGAACGGCGGCAGCCTCGTCACCGCAAGGCTGCTCGATAGCGAGCTTACCTACACCATCGCGCAGCGGGGCGATCACTGGGTCACGAACTCGCTCGCGGTGCTTGCAGCGGTCGAGGCGGCCGGTGCCGATGTCGCTGTCGCCGGGCTGGCCCTTGCCGACCTTGGCGGACTCAAGGGGCGCGGCGAGCGGCACCAGGTCGAGATCGAAGGCGGGCAATATCTGCTGATCGACGAGAGCTACAACGCCAATCCGGCGTCGATGGCCGCCACTCTGAAAGCGCTCGGCGAGGAACAGGGGGTTTCGAGGCGGATCGCCGTGCTCGGCCCGATGCGGGAGCTTGGCGAGCATGCCGATGCGCTCCATGCCGGACTTGCGCCATCAATAGTCGAAGCAGGGGTGGACCGGCTGATCCTGGTCGGCAGCGACATGCGCCCGCTCGAGGAGGCTCTCGGCGACGGGGTGAAGATCGATCGCGCGGAAGGGGTAGAGGAGGCGACGCAAGTCCTCGCCAGGCTGGTCCGGCCGGGTGATGCGGTCCTGGTCAAGGCGTCCAACTCGATCGGGCT
>CAZQLI010000185.1:0-4416 GCA_964594145.1 uncultured Sphingomonas sp.
GTGTCCTCGGCGACCATCCAGCGCGGCGGGAAGATCACGAAATCCGCATTGGCGCGGCCAGGCGTTTCGCTCGGGCTGGTGAGAACCGTGAAGATCGACGGGTCGGGGTGGTCAAAGCTCACCGTCCCGATGGTGTTGAACCGTTGAAGCTCGTAGCGGCAGGGCGCCAGATTGCCATGCCATGCAACCACGTCGAGCGGGCTATGGTCGAGGCCCGTCACCCACAGCGCGCCGCCATATTTCTGGACCAGCTCGCACGGCTCATCGACATCCTCATATGCCGCCACCGGCATTTCGAAATCGCGCGGGCTTGCAAGGCCATTGGAACCGAGCGGGCCAAGTTCCGGGAGCCGGAACATGGCGCCGTGGTTCTCGGCGACATAGCCAATTGCCTCGCCATCCACCTCCACCCGGAACCGGACGCCGCGCGGGACCAGCCCGATCCAGCCCACCGGCACGTCGAGCCGGCCCATCTCGGTGACCAGGTGCAATATGCCCTTCTGGGGGATGATGAGCAGTTCGCCGTCGGCGTTGGCGAAAACCCTGTCCTTCATCGACCGCTGTGCCCGGTAAAGGTGGATGGTGACACCGCATAGTTCAGCGGGATCGCGGGTCACCATCATCGTCACCAGCCCGTCAACGAAATCCCGGTCGGAAGGCAGGTCGGACGGCGGGTCCCAGCGAAGCCGGTTCGGCGGGATTCTTGAGGACGCGCCGGCGCTCTCGACCAGCGGCGCGCCGCCGTAGGGCTGGAAGGGCGGGTGATCTGCAGTCGGGCGCAAGCGGTAGAGCCAGCTGCGCCGGTTCTCGGCCCGGGGCGCGGTGAAGGCGGTTCCGGAAAGCTGTTCGGCATAGAGGCCGAATGCGGGCCGCTGCGGGCTGTTGCGCCCGATTGGCAGTGCGCCGGGGACGGCCTCCGTCTCGAAATGGGCGCCAAAGCCGCTCAGATAGTGAAGCTCGTCCTTCCGGTTAATCACAGGCGCGAGACCCCCTCGACTTGCTTGGTGAAGTGAGGGGGTCGTTACGCGCGTCCCGGTCTACAATCAAATCAGTTGACGTTGACCTCGATCTGGTCGGGGATGGTGATCTCGGTGTCCTCTCCGCCAAAGCCGAGCTGATCGCGGAACAGGAACAGGAGCACCAGCACGACGATGATCAAGAGGACGACCGCCAGCACGCCGCCGCCGCCACCGCCGCCGTCCGTTTCTACAACGGTTACGCGCTCCTCGCGATCATGTTCGTCAGCCATCATTATCTCCCTGAATTGAATTTTCGTTTCCGAAACAACCAATGCCTCCGCAGCCGGTTCCAACGGGAACCATCCCGAGACAAATTCGCTGGTGAAGCCTGTCACTGCAACAGGAGATGTGATGGCAAGGGCAGCAATATTGGCGGCGATGCTCGCAGCCTGCGCGGCGTGCAGCCCGCAGTCGCCGACCCTGGTCAACGAGGAGGATCCGGTCTCGGAGCCTGCCGGCAATGCCGACGTCAGCGAACCGGTGGTCAACGAACCGGTGCCCGCTCCTTCCGAGCCAAGCCATGCAGCCAATGAGAATGCAGCCGACCCGCGAAGCTCCCTGGCGGCGGCGGCGCTGCTCGAAGCTTATGGCGAGCGGCTTGGCCGCGGCGATTTTTCGGCGGCGCGCCGGCTCTGGTCCGATGACGGGCGCTCCAGCGGGCTCAGCGAGGAAGCCTTTCAAAAGCGGTTCGAACGCTATGAGGACCTCAGCCTATCGGTCGGAGCACCCGGCCGGATCGAGGGCGCCGCGGGTTCCTCCTATGTCGAGATCCCGGTCCGCTTCCAGGCCACCCTGGACGGATCTCCATTCAGTGCTTCGGGAACAGCAGTGCTGAGGAGAGTGAATGACGTGCCGGGCTCCACGGCCGAACAGCGCCAATGGCGAATTTATCGGCTCGACGTGCAACCGCCCCTGTGAAGGATCGTTCCGCGAAGGTCATGAAGGAGGATGCGCATGAGCGGGTTCGAAGATGTCCGTGAACATATGGAAGTGATCGGGGCCGACGGGGTTCGCATCGGTACCGTCGACCGGGTCGAAGGCGACCGCATCAAGCTGACCAGGTCGGAAAGCCTCGGAAGTCACGAGGGCCATCACCATTTTATTTCGCGCGGCCTTGTCGCCGACGTCGAAGGTGACAGGGTTCGCCTGTCGGCCAATGCCGATGTGGCAGTGACTTTCGAGGAAGAGGAGCAGGGCTCCTAGAAACGCCGGCGCCGCTGGCCACTGGCGCCGGGGCAATCTCTGCGCTTTAGTTGGCCGATGGCCAGGAAACGTTTCAAGCCGACTCGTCGGGCTCCTTCGTTCAAGCCGCGCCGGAGGGACATCCGGCGCTGGCTGCTTCTCGTTCCGCTGCTGCTGGTCGCCGGCGCGCTGCTCGATCCTTCCCTGATCCCGCCTGCCGGTCCGCTGGCAGTCCCGCCCGAGCGCGTTTCCTCGAGCTTCACGCGATGCGGGCCCGGCAGCGGGCCGGCCTGCGTCGTTGACGGTGACACGTTCCGGCTCGGTGAGCGGCGGATCCGCATCACCGGGATCGACGCGCCGGAACTCTCCTCGCCTCAATGCGCCGAAGAGGCCGCCCTTGCCCGGCGTGCGGCCGACAGGCTGGCGACATTGTTGAGCGAAGGCGAGTTCGAAATGGTAGCCCACCGCTTCCACCGCGAGGACCGGCATGGCCGGAGCCTGATGGTAGTCCAGCGCAATGGCTCCTCGATCGGCTCGCAGCTGATCGAGGAAGGACTCGCCAACCGCTACATCGGCTCGAAAAAGAGCTGGTGCTAGGTCCCTCGACCGGCGTCCTCACCCCCATGCGGCTCAAGTTCGCGGCAGGAATAATTGCCACGGATGAAACGGTTGAAGTGAACACCCTTGGCGAAAGCGCCCCGGAACCGGTCGGCTTCCTCCGCCGGGACGTTCGAGTAGATATAGCGGCGCCCGGTGGTGAAGGTCACCAGCAGCTCGCGGCTGCCCGGGTCATAGGTAAAGCGGCGAATGACGCTCGAAGGCATGGATCAGCAAACGCTCGGGACGAGCCTTTGGGCCTGTCCAGCTGGCCTCGATGCAATAGTGCTGCTACCGGCCGGCCATGGGCCGCCCGGTTTATGAGCATCGCATCATTGCCCCTCCCGAGGCGATCGACGAGCTTGGCCACGTCAACAATGCGGTGTGGGTCCAGTGGATCCAGGAGGTGGCACTTGCCCACTGGTACAGCCTTGCCGATCCCGGTCACCAGCAAGACTATATCTGGGTCGTTGTCCGGCACGAGATCGACTATCTTCGACCGGCTTTCGAAGGCGATGTCCTGACCGGCCGGACCTGGGTCGGCGATGCGCCGAAGGGAGCACGTTTCGACCGCCACATGGAATTCGTCGGCGAAGACGGCAAGCTGAGGGTCCGGGCGATTACCCAGTGGGCGATCATCGACCAGTCAACCGGTCGGCCGGTGCGGGTGCCGGGCGAGGTTATCGCGCCGTTCGTCGGCGATTGACGAGAGCGCCGTTGCCGGCGCAGGCTTTGCGCCATGTCGCGAGCAATTCTCCATGACTATTTCCGCTCCTCGGCATCCTACCGGGTCCGGATTGCGCTCAACCTCAAGGGCGTTGATTATGAGCAGCGGCCGGTAAACCTCGCCGGCGGGGACCAGAAGAGCAGCGAGTATAAGGCGCTCAACCCGCAAGGGTTCGTGCCGATGCTCGAGATCGACGGGCTGAGGCTCACGCAGAGCCTCTCGATCATCGTTTATCTTGACCAGAAATACGCAGAGCCGCGGCTGATGCCCGCCGACCCGGCCGACGGAGCCCATGTAAGGTCGCTGGCGCTCATGGTCGCCTGCGACATTCACCCGCTCAATAACCTGAGGGTGCTCAAATATCTCAAGGACCCGCTGGGGCTTGCCGAGCCCGAGCGGGACCAGTGGTACAAGCACTGGGTGTCGGAGGGTCTCCGGGCCCTCGAGGAGATGGCCCGGCCGCGGGCAGGTGCCTTCCTGTTCGGCGACGAGCCGACGATCGCCGACGTCTGCCTCGTGCCACAGCTTTATAATGCCCGGCGTTTTTCGGTGCCGCTCGAGGATTATCCGACCCTGCGCCGGGCCGATGAAACGGCGAGCGCCCACCCGGCCTTCGCCGCAGCCCACCCTGACCGGCAGGAGCATTCCTGATGAACCGCGTTGAAAAGATGAACCTTGGCAGCGACGACCTGCAGGCGCTGTCATCTGTCGAGATACCGTCCCTCAAGGGCAAGGTCAGCGACGAGGAATGGGCGATAAGGGTCGACCTCGCGGCCGCCTACCGGCTGGTCGCCCATTTCGGCTGGGACGACCTCATCTTCACCCATCTTTCCGCCAGGATTCCGGGGCCCGAGCATCATTTCCTGCTCAACCCCTATCAGTTGATGTTCG
>CAZQLI010000186.1:0-4396 GCA_964594145.1 uncultured Sphingomonas sp.
AACCAAGGGGTTCACCTTCAAGGCGCTGAACCCGGGGCTCTATGTCTATCACTGCGCGACCCCGACCGTCGCTCAGCATATCGCCAATGGCATGTACGGGATGATCCTGGTGGAGCCCGAGGGAGGCCTCAGCAAGGTCGACCGGGAATTCTACGTAATGCAGGGCGAGATCTACACGGAACAGGAACATGGGACGAAGGGCGAACTGACCGAGAGCATTGACAAGCTGCTCGCCGAGACACCCGAATATCTCGTGTTCAACGGTGCTGCCGACGGGCTGTCGAGAAAGCCGCTCTCGGCCAACACCGGCGAAACCGTCCGGGTGTTCTTCGGTGTCGGCGGACCGAACAAGACTTCAAGCTTCCACGTCATTGGCGAGATCTTCGACAAGGCATATCCGCTGGCCTCGGTTACCTCGGCACCGATGACCGACGTCCAGACCATCACCGTCCCGCCAGGAGGTGCCGCTATCACCGACTTCAAGGTCGACGTGCCCGGGAATTTCATCCTGGTCGACCATGCGCTGTCGCGAATGGAGAAGGGCCTGAAGGGGGTTCTCAAAGTGTCGGGCGAACAACGCGCCGATCTCTTCCTGCCCCACCAGGAGGAGGACCCGGCGATGATCGCGGCCTCGGGCCACTAGTATCGCGTCAAGCCTGTCCAACCGGCGGCGGCGGAGCAATTCGCCGCCGTCTTTGTTCCGACCGAGGAGGTGAAGGCCAGATGATCGAACTGCTGGAAAGCGCCAAGGACGTTGTCGCCTGCAGGGTTACGAACGAGGTGACGGGAAAGGATCTCGGGCTGCTGATGGACCGCCTGGACGAGGCCATGGCCGGCGAGGGCAAGGTCCATATGTTCGTCGAGACCGTGTCGATCCAGCGCATCGAAATGGAAGGGCTTCCCGCCCATATCCAAAGGGCGATGCCGCTGCTCGGAAAGCTCAATCGGTTCGGCCGGATTGCGGTCGTCGCCGACCAGGCATGGGTGCGCCTCGGGACCAGGGTCGAAAGCGCGCTCCTGCCCTTCGTGAGTTACCAGGTCTTCTTCCCGGAACAGCGTGACGAGGCCCTTGCGTGGGTCGAGGGACGGTCGGCCGGCCAGCGCTGAGCGCAGCGTAAGCTGCACTTGGAGCGAAAGCGTATCGATTAGGATAGCTTGAATGGGATGGTCGCTGCCCGCCCTTTCAACTTCCGCAAGACAGCGATGCGCGCGGGTCAGTGCCTTCAGAACCGCGCCGTCTCCGCCACTCCTTGTGGCGGTAGACCAGGCAGATTGTAGGTGGGTCGAAGCACCATCCTGACCTTATGCAAAGGTGGCCAAGCCTTGGCGTGTTTTCAGGATGTGCAAAGATTTCGAGATTTTCTTTACATGTTTTCCCAATATGCAAAACATCGAAGGAGGCTGGCGCTGACCATCGCCGTCTGCCGCAAGACAAAGCGCCGGCTGAAAGCCAGCCGGCGCCTCGATTGACATGTTGGCCGGCCAAGCCTGTCGGCCCGGCTATTTCAGGATGGTGGAGAAAGCCTGCTTCGCCTTTCCAGGGTGGCTGGCTGCCTTGGCCTGGGCGACATTCGACCCGCCGTTACCGACGATCACCGCGCCAACCATGCCCATGCCGTAGTGAGGCAGGCACTTGTAGCCATAGACACCGGGCTTGCTGAACTTGACGGTGATGTTCTGGTTCATCTTGCCCTTGAACGGCGCTGCGCCGGCTGGGATCATGGTCGAGATGATCTCGGCATTATGTCCCTTGTCGGTTGCAACGAAGGTGACGGTATCGCCCGGCGAAATCTTGACCAGCGCTGGTTCGAACACCATCGCTCCGGAAGCGCCCTTGTTGAGCATTTTGACCTGAACATCCTTCGCAGCTGCCGGGGCCGCCACGGCCATCGCCATTACTGCTCCAGCGACGAGAAGTCCGATACGCATTTTCATCTCCATTGCATTCGTCGGGGCGTCCGCTCCGATGCAACTGCAATGGCCGGGCCGTGGAATGTCTGCCTTGAGGTGAATCAAATCGTCGCGAGGAATCCCAGCGGGTCATGGGCGCGGGCAACGGTATAGATGAAACCGAAGGCCGCGAGCGCTGCCATGGAGAAGATGACACGCATCTTCCGGCGCCCGGCCCGGAACGCCCACCAGCCGATGACGATATAGGCGACCAGGAGCACCACTTTCACCGTCAGCCAGGCGTCGGCCAATGGATATTGCTCGATGATCGTCATCAGCATGAGGGCAGCGGTGAGAAGGATGGTATCGACCGTCCAGGCAATGGAACGCAGCGCAAGGCTCATCGGCCAGCGCGCGCCGATGAGGTTGTGGCCGACGGCCCGGACCAGGAACAGCGACCCGCTCAAGACCACGGCGGCGATATGGATCGTTCGGATCTGGGTATAGAATTCTTCCATCCGGGTATGGCCCGTCCTGCTGATTGCCTTCATGTCCCGACCTGGCGCCAGCGCTCGCCCTGGGGTCTTCGGGGGCCTTGATCAGGGCCCGGGACAAAGAGCTTTGCGCTGGATCAATTCAGCGCGGCCGCTGCTGCCATATCGTCCCTCAAATATCATGAGAGGGGGGATGAGAAGATGGTCTTCGCAAACATGCTGGCCGAGGAAATCTGGACCGCGAAATATCGATACCAGGGCGAGGCGGGCTCGGACCAGGACTATGCGGCGACCATCGCCAGGGTAGCGAGTGCCGTCGCCGAGGCGGAACCGGAAGCCGAGCGCGGCCTCTGGCGCGACCGTTTCGCCGACGCCCTCGCCGGCTTCAGGTTCATGCCGGCTGGAAGGATCCTTGCAGGAGCCGGCACCGGCCGCTCGGTCACCCTGTTCAACTGTTTCGTCATGGGAGCAATTGACGACAGCCTCGAGGGGATTTTCAGCCACCTGCGCGAAGCCGCGATCACCATGCAGCAGGGTGGCGGCGTTGGAATGAATTTCTCGACCATCCGCCCGACGGGAAGCCGGGTGAAGGGGGTCGGATCGGACGCCTCGGGTCCACTGTCGTTCATGGATTGCTGGGACGCCATGTGCCGGACAGTGCTTTCCGCCGGCCAGCGCCGCGGAGCGATGATGGGCTGCCTTTCCATCGACCACCCTGACATCGAGGCGTTCATCGACGCCAAGCGGGACCCTGCGCGGCTGCGCAATTTCAACCTGTCGGTCCTCGTGCCCGATGCCTTCATGAAGGCCCTCTCGAGCGACAGCGACTGGCCGCTCCAGTTCGGCGGAGAAATATTCCGGACGGTTCGCGCCAGGGACATCTGGCAGCGGCTGATGCAATCGACCTACGAAACCGCGGAGCCCGGAGTCATCTTCGTCGACCGGGTCAATGCGATGAACAATCTTGCCTATTGCGAGACGATCAGCGCGTCCAACCCGTGCGGGGAGCAGATGCTTCCGCCTTATGGCGCCTGCCTGTTGGGATCGATCAACCTTGCAGCACTCGTCGAGCGGCCATTCGAGCAGGGCGCGGCGATCGGAGAGCAGGAACTCGGCGAGATCACGAGGACCGCGGTCAGGATGCTCGACAATGTGATCGACATCTCGCGCTATCCGCTTCCCCAGCAGGAAGCGGAAGCAAAGTCCAAGCGGCGCATCGGCCTCGGGATCACCGGCCTTGCCGACGCGCTCCTCTTTTGCGGCACCTCCTACGGCAGCGGGCCCGCCGTCGCGCTCACTCGCCAGTGGCTCGAGATTATCAAGCGCGAAGCCTATCGCGCTTCTGCCGAGCTCGCCGCCGAAAAGGGAAGCTTCCCGTTATACGACCCCTGCATCCTGGAGCGGCCGAACCTCCTGTCGCTCGACGATGAAACGCGCTCGCTGATCGCAAGGCACGGGCTCAGAAACGGATGCCTGACCTCCATTGCGCCGACCGGGACGACTTCGCTTCTTGCCGGCAATGTCTCCTCGGGCGTCGAGCCGGTCTTCGCCTACAGCTATGTCCGGAAGATCCGCAACCCGGACGGCACGTCCCGCGAGGAGCAGGTCGAGGACTATGCGCTCCGCGCCTGGCGCGAAGTAAAGGGCGACGCGCCTCCGCCGGAACAATTGTTCGTCAGCGCACAGACCCTCGCGCCATCCGACCATCTCACCATGCAGGCTGCCGCCCAGGCGCTCATCGACAGCTCGATTTCCAAGACGGTGAACTGTCCAGAGGACATCGGCTTTGACGCGTTCGCGGACATTTATGTCGAAGGCTATCACCTCGGCTGCAAGGGGCTCACCACCTATCGGCCAAACGCGGTGACGGGCTCCGTGCTTGCGACCTCGAAACCCAAGCACGACCCGCTTCCCGAGCCCCCGCTCGCCGCCCGTTCGGAGGCGCTTCACGGGTCGACCTACAAGCTCAAACGGCCCGAGCATGCGAACCCGCCCAAGCCCCCCCCCCTCGA
>CAZQLI010000187.1:0-4353 GCA_964594145.1 uncultured Sphingomonas sp.
GGCAGGAACAGCGTCGCCTCGTCCAGCACGCGGACGAAGCCCGGCGGATCCCCGAATATGTCGCTCGGGCGTGGCGCGTCGCGACCGCCGGACGCCCCGGCCCGGTCGTCCTCGCGCTTCCCGAGGACATGCTTCGCGACGAGGTCGAGACCGCCGACCGGCCGAAAATCGCGCCCATCGCCCAGCCGGCCTGCGCCGGCGCGGTCGAGGCAATGTTCGGATTGCTGAAGGACGCCACCAACCCGGTCGCCATCATCGGCGGCGCAAGCTGGGACCGCGACGCGGCCCATCATTTCGCGACCTTCGCCTTTCGCTACGGCATCCCGACCGCGGCGGCGTTCCGCCGCCAGGACGCGATCGACAATGAATGCGGCATCTATGCCGGCCAGCTCGGCTATGGCCCCAACCCCAGGCTCCAGCAGCGAATCCGCGAAGCGGACCTCCTGCTGGTCGCAGGCGCCCGCCTCGGCGAAGCAACCACCGATGGGTACAAGCTCATCAGCCCCGACCATCCCGGCCAGCTGCTGGTCCACGTCCACCCCGATCCCAACGAGCTTGGCCGGGTGTTCCGCGCGGATCTGCCGATCTGTGCCGACATGGGCGAGTTCGCCGAGATGATCGCCGACTGGCACGACCCGGACCTGGTCCGCTTCTCGTCCGGGGAGGAAGCGCACCGCGAATGGCTCGAGTGGAGCGAGCCGGCGCCGCGGGACGGCGTCGAGCTCGACCTCGGCCCATGCGTGAAAGCGATGCGCGATACGCTCCCGGCCAACAGCATCATCTGCAACGGCGCCGGCAATTTCTCGGGCTGGTGGCACCGCTACTGGCACTATGGGCCGCTGCCGACCCAGCTTGCGCCGACCAGCGGGTCGATGGGCTATGGCCTTCCCGCCGCCGTTGCCGCGGCATTGCGGTTCCGCGACCGGCCGGTCGTCTGCGTTGCCGGCGACGGGGATTTCCTGATGAATGGCCAGGAGCTTGCAACTGCCGCCCAATATGGCGCCGACCTCCTCGTCATCCTCGTCGACAATGGCGCCTATGGCACCATCCGAATGCACCAGGAGCGCGACTATCCGGGGCGGGTCAGCGGAACCGGCCTTTCCAATCCCGACTTCGTCAGGCTCGCCGAGGCCTATGGCGGCTGGGCCGAGCGCGTCGAGACCACCGCCGAGTTCGCGCCGGCGCTTGGCCGCGCCCTCGAACGCGGAGGCATCCGCCTGCTCCACTGCGTGACCGACGTCGAGGTGATCACCAACCAGACGACGATCGCCGCGATCCACGCTCGCTGAGCGGGAAGGATATCCTAGAGGCCGAACGGCCAGGTCTCGTCTGCGCTCGATGCTTCTCCTGGTCTCACCTCGCCCGGCAGCGGCGCGATCGCCTCGGTCTCGTCGAACCATAGCCAGGCGTCGAACTGGCCGGGCAGGATGGCCTGCGAATAATGGCTCCAGCGCTCGGTCTCCGGGCGATAGATGACGCCGATGAACCGCTCGAGGCGCGGGTCCTCGAGCAGGCCGGAAAGGCGCCGGTTCCTCGCCTCGCGCAGGTCGAGCAGGAAGCGCGGAACGCCGCTCTCATGGCTTAGCCGCTCATAGCTTTCCTCGAGCGAGGGCCGGATCGCCTTCACCTTCATCGGCTGGTCCCAGTCGTCGGCCGCGGCGACCGTCCCGCCATTGGTCCCGAGACCGATCGAGACAGCCTCTTGCCCGAACCTCTCCTTGGCAAGCTGGCCGATATTGAGCTCGCCCCGGACCATGCCCATCTCGGTGAACCGGGCATCGCCGATATGGCTGTTATGGGCCCAGACGATTGCCTTGGCGTTCGGGCCGCGGGAATCGAGCAGGCTCGAGAGCGTCTCGAACATGTGCGTGTCGCGCAGGTTCCAGCTGTCTTCCGAGCCGAGGTACATCACGCGATAATAGGCCTCGGCATTCTTGACGAGCCGCGCATTGGCGGTTGCGTCGAGCCATTCCTCCCCGTCCCTTGCGACCAGTTCCAGCTGCCGCTCGAGCAGCTGGCCGAGCATCTGCACGACCTCGTCACGGCAGAAGGCGAGTCCGGAAGACATTGCCAGCCGGCCATAGGCCGCCGGGTTCCGGGCATAGGGCGACAGGCAGGAATATCGCTTGCGCGCCTCTTCGGCGAGCGCCGGGTCCTTTTCCGAGAGATAGTCGATGACCGCCTTCATCGACCCGCTGAGATTATAAAGGTCGAGCCCGAAAAGCCCGGCCATCTCGCGAGGCGCCTTCCCCTGGTTGTGGCCGTGGAGCCAGCGAACGAAGTCGTCGAACTCGCGGTTGCGCCACATCCAGGTCGGGAAGCGGGCGAAGGCCTTTTCCTCTCCCTCGCGCGGCGGGCGGTGACGAACGATGCGGTCGAGGGTCGCGGCGTCGGGCCAGTCCGCTTCCAGCGCGATGATCGTAAAGCCGTGCCGCTCGACCATCCGGCGGGTGATGGCCGCCCTCGCCCGGTAAAACTCGGAAGTGCCATGGCTCGCCTCGCCGAGCAGCAGCACCCTGGCGTCCGCGTAGCGGTCGAATAGTGCTGCAAACGCCGGATCCTCGATGTCCGGCAGCTCCTCCGCATGGTCCGCGACGAGCTGCGGCAGCGAGCGGACCAGTGCCTCGCTGCCGCTATCCCTGAAACCCTCCTTGCCGATCAGCGGCACGAACCTTACGCCGCCGAGGTCCTCCCGGTGCAGCGTCCCGTTCTCGTCCTTGGAGATCTTGACCAGCGACTGGGCCTCGTGCGGCTCGCCGATCGGCATGACGATGCGCCCGCCCGGCCTCAGCTGCGCGATCCAGCTCTGCGGGACATGGCTGCCGCTTGCAGCAGCGACGATCGCGTCGAACGGCGCTTCCTCCGGCCAGCCGAGTGTCCCGTCGCCTTCCACCACCTCGACATTGTCATAGCCGAGCCGCTCCATCCGCTTCCTCGCGAGCTCGACTAGCTCGTGGTGCCGCTCGATCGCGATCACCTTCCTGGCTATCCGGCCAATTACCGCGGCGGCGTAGCCTGAGCCCGCGCCCACCTCGAGCACCTTGTCGCCGCTGCCGATACCTGCGGCATCGATCGTCAGTGCAACGATGTAGGGCTGGCTGATGGTCTGGCCGCTTTCGATGGGAAGCGGCGAATCCTGGTAGGCATAATCGGCATATTCGGCGCTGATGAATTGCTCGCGCGGAACCTCCCGGAATGCTCCGAGCAGCGCCGGGTCGTCGAGACCCCGCGCAGCGATCTGGCGATCGACCATTTGCTCGCGTAGGATGGTGAAGTCGCTCATGGCGCACCTCCACATCATGAAACTCGCAAGCTTCCACTCGCGTTCCTGCGCCGGGCCGGTTGCACGGCCCAAGCGAATGCCGGGAGCTGCAGGATGAGGACGACCGACGCTCTTTTTGCCGGTTCCATCGCCGCCACCTACGAGCAGCTGATGGTTCCGATGCTGTTCGAGCCCTATGCAGCGGAGGTCGCGGCAAGGGCCATGGTCCATCGGCACGACGACATATTGGAGACGGCCTGCGGGACCGGGGCAGTTACGAGGGCCGTGCACTCGGCGCTGCCCGCTTCGACCATCGTTGCGACCGACCTAAATGCCGCGATGCTCGCCATCGCCGGCGAGAAGCTGCACTCGCCCAGGGTCCGGTTCCAGGCCGCCGACGCACAGCAGCTCCCGTTCGATGACCATTGCTTTGACCTCGTCATCTGCCAGTTCGGCATCATGTTCTTTCCAGACAGGCGCGGCGCCAACCGGGAGGCCTGGCGGGTCCTTCGCGAGGAAGGCCATTATCTCCTCCTCATCTGGGACGCGCTCGAGCGAAATCCCGTTTCGAAAGCGATCCACGAAGCGGTCGCGGCGCAGTTTCCCGACGACCCGCCGGCCTTCCTTGCGCGCATTCCCTTCGGCTATTGCGACCTCGAGACAATTACCGCCGACCTGGTCGCCGCGGGCTTCGACGACCTGGAATTCGAGACGGTCGTTCGCGCAAGCCGCGCCGGCTCAGCCATCGATGCCGCTCGGGCGATGTGCGAGGGGAGCCCGCTGCGCTCTGAAATCGAGGCCCGCGATCCCGCCGCCATGGAGCGGGTAGTGGAGGCTGCCGCGAGTGCGCTTCGTCCATTCGAGGTGCCGGGCGGCATCGAGGCCGAAATGTCGGCCCATCTCGTGACCGCCGCTAGATGAGCCCGGCGAGCGGGCTGCTGGGATCGGCATAGCGGCGCCTGGCCATCCTTCCGGCGAGATAGGCGAGCCTTCCCGAGCTGACGGCGAGCTTCATCGCCCCGGCCATCATCACCGGGTCCTTCGCCTCGGCGATCGCGGTGTTCATCAGGACGCCGTCGCAGCCGAGCTCC
>CAZQLI010000188.1:0-4293 GCA_964594145.1 uncultured Sphingomonas sp.
GCGCATGCCCGAGCCGTCCACCACGTCGTCGTGAAGCAGGGTCGCGGTGTGGATGAACTCGACCGCGGCGGCGAGCTTGTGGTGGCGAGCGCCGGTATAGTCGAGCAAGGCGGCGCTCGCGAGCGTCAGCATCGGGCGCATCCGCTTGCCACCGCCGGCGATGAGATGGCCGGCCAGCTCGGGAATCAGGGCGACCTTCGACTGCATCCGCTCGAGGATGACGGTGTTGACCGCGTTCATGTCGAGCGCGGTGAGCGCGATCATCGGATCGAGCGAGGCGGGCCGATCGTCGCCGCCCAGGTGGTGGATCGTTGCGGTCACGGCCGACGCCCTAGCCGCACCGCGGGGCTTTTCCTAGCCTTTCGGCCATCGGTCCGGACCGGAACGGATCCGGGCCGGCGCTACCAGATGTGGACCCGTTCTTCTGGCGGCAGATATAATCTGTCGCCGGGCTTCACGTCGAACGCTTCATACCATTCGTCCATGTTCCGGACGACTCCGTTTACCCGGTATTCGGCGGGCGAATGGGGGTCGGTCAGCAACTGGGCGCGCAGCGCGCCTTCCCTCTGCTTGCGCTGCCAGCTGTACCCATAGGCAATGAAGAAGCGCTGGTTGCCGGTGAGGCCGCCAATCACCGGCGGCTCGCCATGTCTGGCGACATATCGGCGATAGGCGGCATAGGCGACCTCGAGGCCGCCGAGGTCGCCGATATTCTCGCCAAGGGTGAGCTGTCCCTTGATGTGGACGCCGGGGATGGGCTCGAACGCGTCATATTGGCTCACCAGCTTTGCTGCGCGCGCCTCATACTGCCTGGCGCTGGCCTCGCTCCACCAGTCACGAAGCTTGCCCGACCCGTCGAACTTGCGTCCCTGGTCGTCGAACCCATGGCCGATCTCGTGGCCGATGGTCGCGCCTATGCTGCCGTAATTGGCTGCCGGGTCTGCGGCAGGGTCGAAATAAGGGGGCTGCAATATGCCTGCCGGGAAGGTGATCTGGTTCTGCGTCGGGTCATAATAGGCATTGTTGGTCTGGGGCGTCATGCTCCACAGCTTTCGGTCGACCGGTCGCTTCATCCGGTCGAGCAGCAGGTCCCACTCGAATTGCTCCGACCTCAGCACATTTCCGAAAAGGTCGCCGCGCTCCACCTCGAGCGATGAATAATCGATATATTCTGACGGGTGGCCGGTGCGCGGATCGAAAGTGGCGAGCTTGGCCAGCGCCTCCCTTTTCGTCGGCTCGTCCATCCAGCCGCTGTTCTCGATCTTCTCCTTCAGCGCTGCCCGGAAATTGTCGATCAGCTCGCCCATCTGCCGGCTCGCCTCGGGCGGGTAATGGCGCTCGACGTAGATCTGGCCGACGGCCTCGCCGAGGGCAGAGTTCACGAGGTCGACGCCGCGCTTCCACCGGTCCCGCTGGTTGGGGACGTCGCGAAGCGTGCGCGAATAGAAGTCGAACCGGGCCTGGTCGAAATCGCGGCTGAGATAGGAAGCATGGCCGTTGATGAAGTGGACCGCGACATAGTCCTTCCAGGTTTGGAGTGGGACGCTCTCGACCAGCTTGGCAATCTCCTGGACAGCACTGGTCTCGGTGACGACGATCGTCCCGACATCGCCAAGGCCTGCCTTGGGAAGCGCCCGGTCCCACTTCAGCTGAGGCGCAAAGGCGGCCAGCTTCGAGCGGTCCATCGGGTTGTAGATCCGGCTGACGTCGCGGCTGTCCTCGGGCTTCCAATGGACCTTCGCGATGGCCGTTTCGAGCTGGAATATCCGCTCGGTCCTGGCCTCGGGATCGGCAATGCCGGCAAGCTCCTGGAGCCTCGTCAGATAGGCTTTGTAGGCCGACCGGTAGGCGTCATATTTGGCGCCCTCGAGCAGGTAGTAATCGCGGTTGGGCATGCCAAGCCCGCCCTGGCTGGCATAGACTGCGTAGCGCGTGGGTTCGGCGAGATCGGGGAAAATGGCGATGTCGACCGGTGAGGGATAACCGGTGGTCGCGAAGAGCTCGACCAGCTCGCCGCTGTCCCTGGCGGCCCCGATCCGGTCGAGATGGGGTTTCAGCGGGGCGGCGCCCCTGGCGGCGATGGTCCCCTCTTCCATCCAGCTGGCGTAGAAGTCGTCGACCCGCTGGCCGATTGCGCCGGCTTGCGCTCCCCTTTCGGCAACATCCTCGACGATTGCCCTGACGTCGCGGTCGATCTGGTCGTTGAGCACCGAATCGATCCCGGCGAATGTCCGGTCAGGCGCAATCTCGGTGCGCTTGGCCCAGGCGCCGTTCACATAGGCGAAGAAGTCGTCGCCCGGTTTCACCTGGCTGTCCATTGCCGTGAGGTCGACACCCCATGGCGCGAACTTCGGCGCCGCCTCACTTGCGAGCGCGGGCGTCAAGATGAAGGCCGAAGCGGCGGCCAGGAGCAGATATTTCCTCGACATGTGGCACCCCCTGCAGGTCGAAGCACGCAAGGCTAGCCGGCACGGCGGCCTTGCCAAGCGGCTTTCGATAAACCGTCAGGCCGCCCGGGGAGCCTCGGGCAGGGTAAGGGTCACAAGGAGCCCGCCAAGGTCCTCGCTCTCGGCGAGCGAAACGGTGCCTGAGTAGATTTCCGCGACATCCCTGACGATCGCGAGTCCAAGGCCGGTGCCAGGCTTGCCTGTCGTGTCGAGCCTCTTCCCCCGCTTGAACAGCAGGTCACGCTGGCGGGCAGGGATCCCTGGCCCATCGTCCTCGATCTGGATCGAGACCTTTCCGCCGACCGCGGGTTCGACCGTCACGAACACTCGTCCACCGCCATATTTGGCGGCATTCTCGATGAGGTTGCCGAGCATCTCGTCGAGGTCCTGCCGCTCGACCCGGACCTCGACCCCCTTGTCCCCGGTAATGTCGACGGTGGCTTCGGCGTAGAGCGCCGAGACCGCCCGCTCCACCGCCTTGATGCTGTCCCAGACGCAGGTCCGGGCCTGGGCCGAGGCCCGCCGCCCGATTGCCCGTGCCCGCGCGAGATGATGGTCGACCTGGCGACGCATGGCGGCGGCCTCTCGGATCACCGTGTCATCGAGGTCTGGCGAATTGGCGGTTGCTGCGTTGGTGATGACGGTAAGCGGGGTCTTGAGGGCGTGGGCGAGGTTGCCGGCGTGCCGCCTGGCTTCCTCGGCCTGCGCCTCGCTGTGGGAGAGCAGCTCGTTGATCTCGTCGACGAGCGGCTCGACCTCGCGCGGGAAGTCCTGCGCGATCCGGGTCTGGGTGCCGGAGCGAATGGCGATCACTTCACGGCGCACCCGGCGAAGCGGCCAGAGACCGTAAATGGCCTGCAGCGCCGCGAGGATGAGGAGCCCGGCACCCAGCGCCGCGAAGCTTCGCACCAGCGTGCTCCGAAGCTCGCGTATCTGGCCGTCGATTGCCTCGCGCGACTGCGCGACCTGGAATCGCCAGCGAACGTCGGAGCGCGGAAGCGTGACGTCACGCTCGAGGATCCGCAGAGGCTCGCCTTCGAACTCGAAACTGTCTCGCTTGTGCAGTTCCACGTCGTTGTGACGCTGGTCGACCCTCAGGCGGCGGTCCCACAGGGAGCGGGAAGGGAAGGTCTCGCGGCCGGCGCCGCTGATCTGGTAATAGGCGCCCGAATAGGGCTCGAGAAACCGCTGGTCGGCCGGCGGCCGGCTGAACCTCACTTCTCCCAGGGGATCGATCTCCGCGGAACCGATCATGCCGTTCAGCACGTTTTCGAGCTGCTGGTCGAAGTTCTGGACGATGCCGCGGGAGAGGACCCGGTCCAGGGCATAGCCACCGATCAGGAGCAGGACGCCGATCCAGATGGCGGAGACCCCGATCATCCGCCTGGTCAGCGACCCGCCGCGGCGCTTCCTTACTGCCGCCGCCGCTTGAGTGGCGGCCGGCTCGCTCAAGCCCCGGGGTCCTCGAGGCTGTAGCCGAGCCCGCGAATCGTCGTGATGACGTCAGCCCCGAGCTTCTTGCGGATCCGGGTCACGAACACCTCGATCGTGTTGCTGTCCCGGTCGAAATCCTGGTCATAGATATGCTCGATGAGCTCGGTTCGGCTGACGACCTTGCCCTTGTGGTGCATGAGATAACTCAGCAGCTTATATTCCTGGGCAGTGAGCTTGACCGGTTCACCTGCCTTGGTGACCTTGCCCGAGCGCGTGTCGAGCCGGATGTCGCCGGCCGTGAGCTCGGACGAGGCGACCCCCGCGGCGCGACGTATGAGCGCGCGGAGGCGGGCAATCAGCTCCTCGGTCTGGAACGGCTTTGCAAGATAATCATCGGCTCCGGCGTCGAGCC
>CAZQLI010000189.1:0-4290 GCA_964594145.1 uncultured Sphingomonas sp.
GAGCACGCCGCGAAGCGTGTCCATGGCGAGGTCGCGAACCGGCACGTCGCCGCCGGCCTTCTCATATTTGTCCCACTTGCGGTCATATTCGACCGCCTTGGCCCAGGTCTGGCGGGCATAGGCGATATTGCCCATGCGGGTCTGGGGCATCTGGTTCTTCGAGCCATAGACGCGCTTGGGATTTTCGCCGCAGGCCATCTTGAGACCGTAGGGAGCACCCGGGAATTTCATTTCCTGGACGGTTCGCGCCGGGACATTCTTCAGAGTGACCGAGCGGCCGCCGAACAAATTGGCGGAGCCGGGAAGGATCTGCAGCGCGGTAACGCCGCCATTGGTGAGCGCACGGCTGAACCCTGGGTCCTGCGGCCAGACGCTGTGCTCCGCCCATACCTCGGGGCGCGCCGGGCTGGTCGCCTCGTTGCCGTCGCTGTGCGAGGAGGTCCCCGGCGAGGGATAGTCGCCGAGGTGGCTGTGGACATCGATGATGCCCGGGGTGACATATTTCCCGCCCGCGTCTATCACCGTCGCGCCTTCGGGAGCGCCGAGTTCCGGGCCCCCGACCGCCTCGATCCGGCCGTTGACCAGCAGGACCGAGCCATTGTCGATCCGGCCGCCCTCGCCATCGAGGATGGTTGCGCCGCGGACGAGCGTCGGAACGCCGCCATAGGGCATGTAGGTCGATGGGAATGGATCCTTGTTGATCCGCACCGATCCCGGCTTTGGCTTGTCCTGCGTGGCGCAGGCCGGCAGGCCGGCGACGGCAAGAACCGCCGCCAGCCTCGTGATCCCCCCCGCCTTGAGCATCAGGCCTTGGCCTCGCCCGTCAGCGCCGTGCCGGCCGCCTGCGGCTCGCCGAGCTCGCGGTCACCGGCAAGGTCGCGGCTGTCGCTCAGCGTATCGAGGTGCATCCAGCGCTTCACGATCGGCGACAGGAGCAGGACGGCCACGGCCGCGCCGATCGAGATCCACCCGAACATCTCGTAGATCTCGAGCAGCTTTTCCTTGCTCATCTCGCCGCCATGGCCGCCGGTCGCCTCGCCGATCTTGCCGGCGACGAAGTTGCCGACCGCAGTCATGTAGAACCAGGCGCCCATGATCAGCGACGCGAGGAAGGATGGCGCCAGGCGGTTCATCGCGCTGAGGCCGACCGGCGACAGGCAAAGCTCGCCGGTGGTTGCGAAGAGATAATAGAGGAACACGAAGATGACCGGGGTCATCGCCGCGAGGCCATAAGCCTCGGCGCCCCACACCAGCACCAGGTTGGCAAGGCCCATCTGGGCAAGCGCCAGTCCGAACTTCGCCGGCGCCGAAGGCTCGCGGCCGCGCCGTCCCAGCCATTGCCACAGCGCCGCGAACAGCGGGGCAAGGAGGATGATGTAAATCGGGTTGATCGACTGGAAGATCGACGCCGGCACGCCCGAACGGTCCACGAACCGGTCGGTGAACAGGTTCATCGAGCCGCCCGCCTGCTCGAACAGGCCCCAGAACAGCGGGTTGAGCGCGATCAGGAACAGGATGGCGAACATCCGCTCGCGCGGTTCCTTGGGCAGCTTGAAGCTCTCGTAGAGAACATAGCCAAGGAGCGCGAGGCCGGAGATGACGAGAAGGGTCTGGATGACGTCCTGGTACTGGACGAGCGCCCAGATCACCGCGACCGCGCCAAGCCCGACGGCATAGAGCGTCCACTCCTTTGCCCGGCTGATCGCCTGCGGCGCCTCGCCGGCCCCGCGCAGGGCGCTCTTTCCAAGGACGAACACGACCAGCCCGGCGAGCATGCCGATGCCGGCAAGCCCGAAGCCATAGCCCCAGCCGATGGTCTGGCCGAGGTAGCCGACGAGGATCGTGCCGATGGCTGCACCGACGTTAATCCCCATGTAGAAGATGGTGTAGGCACCGTCGCGGCGGACGTCGGTCAGCTTGTAGAGCTGCCCGACCATGACCGAGATGTTGGTCTTGAGGAAGCCCGAGCCGACGATGATGAAGGCGAGCGCGGCCCAGAACACGTTGATGGTCGGGTCGCTCTGCCCGCCGACGCCTTCGACCGCCATCAGGCTGTGCCCTGCCGCAAGCAGGAGGCCGCCGAACAGCACGGCCTTCCGCTGGCCAAGGTAGCGGTC
This sequence comes from uncultured Sphingomonas sp., assembly GCA_964594145.1. Lineage (GTDB taxonomy): Bacteria > Pseudomonadota > Alphaproteobacteria > Sphingomonadales > Sphingomonadaceae > Sphingomicrobium. Next base: position 2,118 of record CAZQLI010000189.1, read on the forward strand.
GGCGAGATAGCCGCCGAGCACCGGCGTGATGTAAACGAGGCTCGTGTAAGCGCCGTAGATGAGGTTCGACTTGGAATCGCTGAACAGCCAGTGCTGGGTGAGGTAGAAGATCAGCAAGGCGCGCATGCCGTAGTAGGAGAAGCGCTCCCACATCTCGGCGAAGAAGAGCATGTAGAGGCCCTTGGGGTGCCCCGCGAACTCCGGCTCCTTCTGGATCGATATCTTCGCCCCAACCGTCAGGAAGATGGCAAGCACGACGAGGGCGATGACGGCGATCCAGTCGCCCTCCGCCCATGCGGAAACTGATTTAAATCCCATATTGGGTCGTCCTCTCCCGAGACCGGGGCAGCGACCGCCCCATCAAATTGTGCGCGGCAACCTAACGGCGAAAACGCGCTTGTGAAGTCGATTGTTGCCAACGGGTTGCGCGGTTATGCGGTCCAAATGACACTCAATGACCGCTCCTCGCTCCTGTCTTACCTTCAAACGCGCCGGTCCGGAAAACCGCGCGACCTCGTCGAACCAGGCCCGTCGCCGGCCGAGATCGAGCAGATCCTGACCATGGCCATGCGAACGCCTGACCATGGGAAAATCTCTCCCTGGCGGTTCGTCACCGTGAGCACGAACCAGCGCCAGCAGCTGGCGGACGTTCTCGCACGGGCCCTCCCGGAGCATGACCCGGACGCCAGCGCCGCCCATTATCAAAAGGCGCTCGAGTTCGCGCACCAGGCGCCATCGATGATCGTCCTGATTTCCTCGCCGGTGCAGGGCCACAAGATCCCGGTCTGGGAGCAGGAACTTTCCTGCGGCGCGGTTGCAATGAACCTCCTCCACGCGGCCCATGCGCTCGGCTACACTGGAGGCTGGATCACCGGCTGGGCGGCCTATTCGCCGCGGGTCACCAGGGCTTTCTGCAGGGAAGGCGAGCGAATTGCCGGTTTCATCTTCATCGGCACGCCCAGGCACCCGCTCGAGGAAAGGCCGAGACCGGAACTCAAGGACCATGCCGAGGACTGGAATCCGCCGGAGATGAATTGATTTTCCTGCGCCTTGCTGTATTGTCACAGCATGACGCTTCGATCCTCCCACGAAAAGCCAGTTTACGTCCGCCTTCGAGAGGTGATTGCTGATGCAATCATTGCCGGTCGCTACGGCGACGGCGATCCCCTTCCCTCGGTGCGCGCACTGGCGGCCGAACAGGGCGCCAACCCGCTCACGGTCGCAAAGGCCTACCAGGGGTTCCAGGACGAGGGGTTCGTCATCGTCAAGCGCGGCGTCGGAATGTTCGTAGCGCCTGGTGCCGCGGCACGTCTCCGTACTGCCCAGCGCAATGACTTCGTCGCCAATGAATGGCCGGCCATCCGCGACCGGATGGCAAGGCTCGGCATCGACCCCGCCGAACTGCTGGCGGGCGCTTAGGCGAGTTCCTCCGCCGGCACGCGGTAAAGCATCGCCGCCCCTGATTCGGCCGAGGCCGCAAGGCCGAGGGCCTCGGGCACCACGGTAGCCAGGAAAAACTCGGCAGAGGCCCGGGTCCGGTCCGTCGCTTCCTCCGAGAGCGCCATTCGCTCAACCAGCCAGCCAGCAACCATCACCGAGCACATCGTCAGGAAAGCATAGCTCCCGGCAAGCCGGTCGTCCGGCGCCGCGACCCTGAGGCTCGCGGCAGCGACCGCCACTGCATCGTTGAGGGCGATCAGCTGCTCGTGCTGCGCCTCGGCGCCAATGTCGGCGACGAGGCCGTCAAAGGCCAAGCCGCCGTCGAGGCCGAGCTTGCGGCCGACAAGATCAGCCGCCTGGATTCCATTTGTCCCCTCGTAGATCGACGCGATGCGGGCATCCCTGAGGTGCTGCGCGGCCCCGGTCTCCTCGATATAGCCCATCCCTCCATGGACCTGGATCCCGATGTTGGCGACCTCGATCCCGACGTCGGTTGCCCATGCCTTGGCAAGCGGGGTGAGTAGCTCGGCGCGAAGCCCAGCGCCCGAATCGCCGCGGGCGGCGCGATCCACCTCGCCGAACGCGTAATAGACGAGCGCCCTTGCAGCCATGGTCAGCGAGCGCATGCGAAGCAGCATGCGCCTCACGTCCGGGTGCTCGGCAATGGTTACCGGCAGACGGTTGCGCTGCCCCTGCTGGCGCTGGAGCGCATAGGCGACTGCCCGCTGCGTCG
>CAZQLI010000190.1:0-4266 GCA_964594145.1 uncultured Sphingomonas sp.
TCCCTGTTCCCTCTTCCAGTCGCGTTCCTTGATCGTCTCGCGCTTGTCATGGGCCTTCTTGCCCCGTGCCAGCGCAAGCTCCACTTTCGCCCGCCCCCGCGAGTTGAAATAGACTGAAAGCGGCACAAGCGTCAGCCCCTGCCGGGTGATCGCTCCCTGCAGCTTGTCGATTTCCCGGGCCCGCAGGAGCAATTTTCGCCGGCGGCGGGGCTCGTGGTTCATCCAGCTGCCGGCACCATATTGCGGGATATGGCTGTTGATCAGCCAGACTTCCTCGCCCTCGACCAGGGCATAGCTCTCGGCGATCGAGCCCTCGCCCGTTCGAAGGGCCTTCACCTCGGTACCGCGAAGCTCGATACCGGCCTCGAACCGTTCCTCGACGAAATAGTCATAGCGTGCCCGCCGGTTCTCGGCGACCACCTTGGCCTTGTCGAATTCGGTGATTGGCTTTTTCGACAATGCCGCCTCAAATCAGGCCGGCATGGGCAAGTGCCTTGTCGACCGCCTGCTTCGATGCCTCGCTGGGTGCGGTCATCGGCAGCCGCAGCTCGGCCGGGAACCCCGGCCTCACGCGCGACAGCGCATATTTGACCGGCCCGGGAGAGGCATCGCTGAACAGTGCCGAGTGGAGCGGGTAGAGCCGGTCCTGCAGCGCCAGCGCCTCGTCCCAGCGGCCCTCCCGGGTCGCCTGCTGGAACTTCGAGCAGAGGGCGGGCGCGACATTGGCGGTCACCGAAACGCAGCCAACGCCGCCCATCGCGTTGAAGCCGAGCGCCATGTCGTCATTGCCGCTGAGCTGGACGAACTCCTCGCCGCAGGCGCGTCGCTGCGCCGATACCCGGCCAAGGTTCCCGCTTGCATCCTTGACTCCGACCACGGCCTTAAGGCGCGACAGCCGCCCCATCGTTTCGACCTCGATGTCGGTAATGGTGCGCGACGGCACATTGTAGAGAATGACGGGAATCCCGAGTTCGGCGATTGCCGCGAGATGCTCGTAAACGCCCTGCTGGTTCGGCTTGTTGTAATAGGGCGGAACGTGGAGCACGGCATCGGCCCCGGCTTCCTTCGCCGCCCTGGTCAGCTCGATCGCGTGGGCGGTATTGTTGGAGCCGCAGCCGGCAATGATCGGCACCCGGCCGCGGGCAACCTCGACGGCCAGTTCGATGACGCGGCGATGTTCGTCGGCCGAAAGCGTCGCGGCTTCACCCGTCGTCCCGCATGGCACCAGCGCATTGGAGCCTTCGGCTATCTGCCAGTCGACCAGGTCTCGGAATGCCGCTTCATTGACTCGGCCCGCCGCAAAAGGAGTCACCAGCGCTGGTATAGACCCGAAAAACATGGATATTTTCCTTCACCGGCACAGGTTTTCAAGAAACAGGAGGCTCTCGTTCAGCGGCTGATAAGGACTCGGGGGACATAATGTCCAGCATGAGGAGCGTGGGGATAGTCATACCGTTGTTGCTGTCGAGCGTCGCCATTGCGTCGGTCCAGCAGAGTCAGAAGATCGAGGGCAGCGTGGCGCCGGTCGCTTCTGCTGCCGTGCAGGCTTCGAGCCAGGCCTCGGTCGTCGAGATCAACCAGGCGCTGGGCGAATGGCGCCGGCTGCGCTCGCGCGAGGGATTTTCCTTCGCCGAATATGCGCGGTTTCTGAACGCGAACCCGGGTTGGCCGGGCGAGACCAGTCTCAGGCGCAGCGCCGAGAAAGCCATGCGGCCTGGCGAGAATGCCAATCTCGTGCTTGCCTTCTTCCGGACCGAGCAGCCGATGACCGGGAACGGCTGGGCGCGCCTTGCCGAATCCAACCTCGCCGTTGCAAGGACGGCCGAGGCGCTGGCCGCTGCGCGCGGCGCCTGGACGTCGAGCGACCTTAGCCAATATGACGAGCAGCTGCTCTTCTCGCGCTTCGGATCCCAGTTCACTTCCGCGGACCATGACCGGCGCATCGATGCGCTGCTGTTCGACAAGAAGGTAAGCGATGCCTACCGGATGCTGCCCTGGTCGAGCCCGGCCCGCCGCGCCATTCTCTCGACGCGGATCGCGCTCCAGTCGGGCGCTGCCGATGCCGAGCAGCGCTACCAGGCGGTCATCGGCCAGGTGACGACGGACGCGGGGCTGATGATGGACCGTGCCCGCTACCTTCGGGACAAGGGCTATGAGCAGGCGGCCCGGGAATTGTTCGCCCGCACCCACCAGTTCACCGAGAAGCCGACCGATCCCGACAAGTTCCTCGAGATGATGGTCCTTCTTTCGAGGGGCGCCCACGACGATAGGCAATGGCAGCTTGCCTACAACATTGCCCGCCAGGTCGATGACGTCTTTACGCCCGGGGCCGACATCAGCCTCAAGAGCTATGGGGTCCGCGACAAATATACGACGCTGACCTGGACCGCGGGAACGGTCGCGCTTGAGCGCCTGAACCGGGCCCGCGAGGCCATCGGCCTGTTCGACCGCTACGCTGGAGGCGGGCGCTCGCTCCAGGTGAAGACCAAGGGCTGGTACTGGGCCGGCCGTGCTGCTGCCTCGATCGGCGACCCGCTGCAGGGCCGGGTCCATTTCGAGCGGGCGGCGGCAACGCCCGAGCTATTTTACGGCCAGCTTGCACTCGAGCGGCTTGGCCGGATCGTGCCTGCCCCGGCAGGGACGCCTTCCCTGCTGCTGACCAACGCGCAGCGCGAGGCGTTCAACCAGAAGCGGCTGGTCCGGGCGGTGCGGCTGCTCGGCCAGCAGAGGCTCTACAGCGAGCAGAGCCTCTTCGTCCGGGCACTTTCGGAAAATCTCGCCAACGAGACCGAGCGGCTGCTGGCTGTTGAACTGTCGAGCCAGGTCTGGAGGCCGGACCTCGCCGTCTGGACCGCGAGGTCCGCACGCAACAGCGGCGATGCCTTCTACTACAAGGCAACCTTCCCGACCCACGCCGCCAATGTCCCAACGGGGCGCGGCTGGTCGCTGGTCCATGGAATTACGCGCCAGGAGTCGAGCTTCGACAAGGCGGCCGTGAGCCATGCCGGTGCACGGGGGATGATGCAGCTGATGCCCGGCACTGCCCGCGAGCAGGCCGGCAAGTCGGGCGTCGGCTATGACTATGGCCGGCTGACCTCCGACCCGAGCTACAATGTCCTGCTTGGAAGCGCCTATTTCCAGCGCCTCGTCAACATGTGGGACGGCAATTATCCGCTCGCGGTTGCAAGCTACAACGCGGGCCCGGGCAATGTGCGCAAGTGGGTCCGCAACTATGGCGACCCGCGGGGCAATGTCGACATCGTCAGCTGGATCGAGAAGATCCCGTTCGAGGAGACGAGGGGCTATGTCCAGCGGGTGCTGGAAAACAGCGTGGTCTATGACCGGCTGAACCCGACGCTTCCCGGTCCGCAGCCCGTCCACATCTCGGCCTATCTCGGCAAGTCGTCACGTCCGGGCTAGGGACCCGTTCCATGTCCGACAGACCGCAGCGGCTGATCACGCCGCAGGGCTTCGCGCGGATTCGCGCGGAATATGAGCAACTATTCTCGACCGAGCGTCCAAGGCTGGTCGACACCATCGCCTGGGCGGCAGCCAATGGCGACCGGTCCGAGAACGGCGACTATATCTACGGCCGCAAGCGGCTGCGCGAGATCGACCGCCGCCTGTCCTATCTTTCCAAGGTCATGAAGTCCGCCAAGGTGGTCGATCCCGCCGGCCAGGAGCAGCGCGACACGGTCCGGTTCGGCGCGACGGTCGAGCTTGCCGACGAGGACGACGAGTGGCGGGTTCTCACCCTCGTCGGCGAGGACGAGGCGGACGCGTCCCGCGGCCTCGTCAGCTGGGCGGCCCCGATCGCCCGGGCGCTGGTCGGCGCGAAGGTCGGCGACGAGCGCATCGTCCGGCTTCCCGCCGGCGAGAAGAGCTACGAGATCGTGAGGATCGCCTATCCCGACTAGGCCCGGTTCTGCTCCGACCGCTGCGAGCGGAAGTGGACAATCGTCTCGCCCACCGACGGGGGCTCCGCCGGGACCATTTTCTCGAACTGCTCGGCGATGGCGGCAAGCGCCGCGATGCTCCCGGCGACCGGGTCATTGTCGTCGATGATCCGCCACGGCGCCCATCTCGTGTCGGTCTGCCTGAAATAATCCTCGAGGACTTCCACCGCTGCCTTGTGTGAGCCCTGCAGCACCAGCTGGCTCCCGGTCCACGAAAGTCGGGTCAGCACCACGCCAGCGTCGGTCCGGACCGCGAACACCATGAGCGGGTTGAAGCTCTCGATCTTCGGCTCCCACGCATCCGGCGCGA
>CAZQLI010000191.1:0-4233 GCA_964594145.1 uncultured Sphingomonas sp.
AGCAATGCGGATCGCCAACGGCCACCTCGACTATATGGATTATCTGCTCGACCATCGCCGCTGGATTGCAGGAGCTGGCCTCAGCCTTGCCGACTTCACGGCAGCAGCCCATCTCAGCGTCGTTGATTATCTCGGCGCCCTCGACTGGCGCGGTCACAAGCAGACCAAGGACTGGTACGCGGTCATGAAATCGCGCCCGGCATTCCGTCCGCTGCTCGGCGAACGGATGGAAGTGATCGTGCCGCCCTCCCATTACGACAAGGTCGACTTCTAGGACCCAGCGTACAACCCGGCACGCCCGGTCAGCCGTGCTTCGCCGCCACCAGGTAATTGAGGCTGAGATCCTCGGACAGGTGAAGCCCGCGGGTCGGCGACATGGCAATTCCCTCGAAGTCGATGACTTCAAGGCCGGCTGCGGCGAGGAGACCCCTCATCTGGTCGGGGTCGATGAACTTGTCGAAATCATGGGTCCCCCTTGGGATCCGGCCAAGTCCCTCGGCCAGCGTGATGGTAAGGAGCCTGGACCAGGCCGTCCGGTTGGGAGTGGAGAGAATGAGAAGGCCGCCCGGCGCGAGCCTCTTTGCAAGCTCCGCGACGAACTCGCCCGGATCGGCGACATGCTCGACGACTTCCATCGCGGTCACCAGGTCATATTTCCCCTCGACCTCCTCGACCGCAGCCGCGCGATAGTCGATTGCAAGCCCCTGCCCGGCACCATGGTCCTTTGCGACTTCGATGCATTCCGGGGCTGCGTCGATCGCAGGCACCTGCGCTCCGAGCCGTGCCAGCGGCTCGGCGAGAAGCCCTGCCCCGCAGCCGACGTCGAGCGCCTTCTTGCCGGACAGCGGCCTGAATCCATGCTCGTCCGCCTGCCAGTGCTGGTCGATCATGTCGCGGATATAGCCAAGGCGCACCGGGTTGAGCTTGTGGAGCATTGCCGACTTGCCCGAGGGATCCCACCAGTCAGCGGCCAGATCACCAAAATGACGGGCTTCGCGATCCACGATGCTTGTCTTAGCCATGGCCTCTCCCTAACAGCAGGCCGCCAGTTGGGCCACGAAGAAAGATGAAACCGCCGCATGGCACGAATCGTGATGAAATTCGGCGGGACGTCGATGGCCGGCATCGAGCGCATCCGGGCCGTCGCCAACCGCGTGAAACGAGAGGCCGAGGCTGGCAACCAGGTCGCGGTCGTCGTCTCGGCAATGGCCGGCGAGACGGACCGCCTCGTCCAGCTGTGCAAGGAAGCGGCAGCGCTCTACGACCCGCGCGAATATGACGTTGTCGTTGCAAGCGGCGAGCAGGTGACGAGCGGCCTCCTCGCGATAACGCTCCAGGGCATGGGCCTCAACGCCAAGAGCTACATGGGGTGGCAGCTGCCGATCCGGGCCTCGGGGCACGCGGCGGCGCTCATCGAGAATATCGATGTCGACGTTCTCGAGAAAGTCTTCGAAGGCGGCGGCATCGCCGTGATCCCGGGGTTCCAGGGCATCACCAGCGAGGGCGCGCTCGCGACGCTGGGCCGCGGTGGTTCCGACACGTCGGCGGTCGCACTGGCGGCGGCAATGAAAGCCGACCGCTGCGACATCTATACCGACGTCGACGGGGTCTACACGACCGACCCGAGGATCGTCCCCCAGGCTCGAAAGCTCGACAAGGTCACCTATGAGGAAATGCTCGAGCTCGCCAGCGTCGGTGCCAAGGTCCTGCAGACCCGCTCGGTCGGACTGGCGATGCGCTACAACATGCCTTTGACCGTCCTTTCCTCCTTCGAGGAAGGACCGGGCACCCTCATCGTGGGTGATGATGCAATTGAGGAAAGCGACATGGAACGAAACGTCATCACCGGGATCGCCCTCGACCGCAACGAGTCGATGGTGACCCTGACGGGTCTCCCCGACCGGCCGGGAACGGTCGCGGCCATTTTCGCGCCGCTGGCGGCCGCGAGCATCAACGTCGACATGATCGTCCAGAGTGTCCCGCGCCCAGGCGAGAAAAGCGTCCTCACCTTCACCGTGCCAGGTCCGTCGCTGGCCCATAGCGTCGCCGCTCTCGACAAGGCGAGGGAAGAAATCGGCTTCGACGAAGTGCTGACCAACACCGGCGTGGTCAAGGTAAGCGCGGTCGGCGTCGGGATGCGCTCCAATGCCGGTATCGCTGCAACCATGTTCCAGACGCTTGCGGAGCGCGGCATCAATATCCTCGCCATCACCACCAGCGAGATCAAGGTGAGCGTGCTCATTCCGGAGGAATATATGGAACTCGCCGTGAGGGTCCTGCACACCGCCTATGGGCTCGACGCGGAACGCGATCCCCTCGAGGGGACGGTCGCGTGAGCGGCGAGGGGATGATCGCAGAAGCCCGTTCCGTGCACGGCGATGCCGGGATGGTCCGTCTCAAGGAGCTGATGGCACGCGGCACCGCTTTCCTCGGTACCGAGTGGGCGATCCTCGGCGGTGCGATGAGCTGGGTCAGCGAACGCAACCTGGTGGCGGCGATTTCCAACGCCGGCGGGTTCGGGGTCATAGCCTGCGGTGCCATGTCGCCCGAGTTGCTCGACTCCGAGATCGCCGGGGCAAAAAGCCTTACCAACAAGCCGTTCGGCGTGAACCTCATCACCATGCATCCCCAGCTCGGCGAGCTTATCGATGTCTGTGCCCGCCACGAGGTGGGTCATGTCGTCCTTGCCGGCGGGCTTCCTCCCGGCGGCGCAATCGAGCGGATCAAGGGCAGCGGGGCAAAGCTCGTCGCCTTCGCCCCGGCGCTCGCTCTTGCCAAGAAGCTGATGCGTTCAGGCGCCGACGCGCTGGTCATCGAGGGCATGGAGGCCGGCGGCCACATCGGGCCAGTCTCGACCAGCGTGCTCTGCCAGGAAATTCTCCCCGACGTTGCCGCCGAGGTCCCGGTCTTCGTTGCGGGCGGCATTGGGCGCGGCGAAGCCATCGCGGCCTACCTCGAAATGGGGGCCGTCGGCGTCCAGCTGGGCACCCGCTTCGTGTGTGCCCACGAGAGCATCGCCCATCCCAATTTCAAGAAGGCATTTATCCGCGCTTCTGCGCGGGACGCGATCCCTTCGGTCCAGATCGACCCGCGGCTTCCGGTCATCCCGGTCCGGGCACTCAAGAACCGCGAGATGGAAAATTTCGCGGCGAAGCAGCGCGAGGTTGCCCAGAAGCTCGACGAGGGGTCGATCGCGATGGCCGAGGCGCAGCTGCAGATCGAGCATTACTGGGCGGGAGCGCTGCGGCGCGCCGTCATCGACGGCGACGTCGAGTCCGGAAGCGTGATGGCCGGCCAGTCGGTCGGAATGGTCCGGCGCGAGGAGCCCGTGCAGGCGATTATCGACGAGCTCGTCGAAGAAGCCGCTGCGGCCCTCGGAAGCCGCGGCTAGGGCGTAGCGTAGGCGGGCGCGGTCCGGAACGGCGCTGCAATGGCCGAGAAACCGTCGTAGATTGCCCGGGCAGCCCAGGCGATGGTGGCCGGCCGGTTGCTTCCGCCCCGGGCGAAGAATGCCACTGCGATCCGCCGGCCGTCGTGGAGGGTGATGAAGCCGACATCGCTCGTATAGCCGTTGAGCGTTCCCGTCTTGTGTTCGACCCGCGCCCAGCTGGGCAGCATCGCGCGCATCCGGTTCTTGCCGGTCTGGCAGCGGGCCATGACATCGAGGAGGTAGGATCGGCTCTCCGGCTTGAGCAGCCGGCCGCTGTCGATCCTCCTCAGCAGGTCGACCATCGCCTTGGGCGTGCTTGAATCCCGGACATCCCAAAGGTCGCGCGGGCTACGAAGCAGCTGCTCGATGTTGCGATCGATGCGGATGCCGGAGATGCCCTGCTGGGTGAGCCAGGCCTGGAGGGTCTTCGGGCCACCAAGGTCGCGGATCAATATGTCGGTCGCCCGATTATCGCTGCGGATCATCATCGCCTCGATCAGCGACTTTGCCGACTGGCCGGCGATCCGGTCGGAGAGCGAGCGCCTGCCGTGCTCGACCTGCGCCAGATAGTTGGCGGCGACCGCGATCTTGACCGTGCTCGCCATCGGGAATGGCTCGTCGCCGCGGACGCTGATCAGCTCGCCGCTCTCAAGGTCGAGTGCCGCAACGCCATAGTCGCCGGAACGCGACTTGATCATCGATGCCAGCTGCTGCTCGAACGACTGGAGCGCAGGCACGGTCGCCGCAAACGCCGGCTGGCCGAAGAGGAGAAGCAGCGCAAGGAAAGATGTCAAAAACCGCAT
>CAZQLI010000192.1:0-4228 GCA_964594145.1 uncultured Sphingomonas sp.
GATTGGCCGCAACGGAGCGGGCAAGACCACGCTCCTGAAATGCCTTGCCGGCCTCATCGACACCGACGAGGGCCAGCGCAAGATCGTTCCCGGCACAAGGGTGGTGCTGCTCGAGCAGGACCCGGCGATGACCGGCCATGCGACCCTTGGCGACTGGGTGCTCGCCGGGGCGGATGCTCCGGCAGCTCACGAGGCGGCAGCGATCGCCGACCAGCTGGGAATCGAGCTTTCGCGCGAAGTCGAGAGCGCGAGCGGCGGCGAGCGCCGGCGCGCCGCCATCGTCCGGGCCCTCGCGCAGGACCCCGACGTGCTTCTGCTCGACGAGCCGACCAACCATCTCGACCTCGGCGCCATCGACTGGCTCGAGGACTGGCTGAACCGCTTCAAGGGCGCCTTCATCGTCATCAGCCACGACCGCACCTTCCTCGCCCGGCTTACGAAGAGCTGCCTGTGGCTCGACCGCGGCAACATGAGGAGGGCGGAGATCGGCTTTGGCGGGTTCGAGGCATGGACCGAGCAGGTCTATGCCGAAGAGCAGCGCGCTGCCGAGAAGCTGGACGCCAAGCTCGCGATCGAGCTCCACTGGCTGCAGCGCGGGGTCACCGCCCGGCGCCGCCGGAACCAGGGGCGACTTGCAAAGCTCAACGAGCTTCGCGCCCAGCGCGCGGCGATGCTCGGCCCTGCCGGCGGCGCCAAGCTCGGTCTCGCGCGCGATGACGTGAAGACCAAGACGGTGATCGACGCCGAGCAGGTCTCCAAGTCGTTCGATGGCCGGCCGATCATCCGCGACTTCAGCCTGCGCATCCAGCGGGGCGACCGGATCGGGCTGGTCGGGGCCAATGGCACCGGCAAGACGACGCTCCTCAGGCTCCTCACCGGCGAGCTGGAGCCGGACAGCGGGACGGTGACCAGGGCGAGGACCCTCTCGGGCATTGTCATCGACCAGCAGCGAAGGCTGATGGCCCCCGAAAAGCGGGTCCGCGACGTCCTTGCCGAGGGCGGGGACTGGATCGAGGTCCGCGGCCAGAAGAAGCATATCAAGGGCTATCTCAAGGAGTTCCTGTTCGATCCCTCGATGACCGAGGCGCCGGTTGCCTCGCTGTCGGGCGGTGAACGCTCGCGGCTGCTCCTCGCCCGGGAGTTCGCTAGGGCGTCGAACCTCCTCGTGCTCGACGAGCCAACCAACGACCTCGATCTCGAGACGCTCGACCTCCTCCAGGAAGTGATCGCCGACTATGAAGGGACCGTCCTCATCGTCAGCCACGACCGCGATTTCCTCGACAAGACCGTCACCGTCACCCTTGGCCTCGACGGGTCAGGGAAAGTCGACATCGTTGCAGGCGGATATGAGGACTGGGTCAAAAAGCGCTACCAGGACCATCGCAGGCCGGCGAAGAGCAAGGGCGAGACGGCGCCCGCACCGCCGCCGCAGCCGAAGACCATTTCCAAGCTCAGCTACAAGGACCAGCGCGACCTTGACCGGCTTCCTGGCGAAATCGAGCGGCTCGAGGCCTCGATCGCGTCCGACGAGGAGGCGCTCGGCGATCCGGAACTGTTCGCTCGCCATCCCGAGCGCTTCACCGAGCTCACCGAGCGTATCGCCCGCCACCGTGCAGAGATCGAGGCGGCCGAACTGCGCTGGCTCGAGGTGGCCGAGCTCGCTGAGCAGCTTGCCGGCCAGAACTAGGCGGCGAGCCTCGACCTGATGCGTTGATCGATGCGCCGCTCGAGAATGGTGAGCGGCATCGCGCCCTCGCGGAGGATCTCGTGGAACTCGCGAAGATCGAAGCGTTCGCCGAGCGCGGCCCGTGCCTTGTCGCGGGCCCGCACCCAGGCATTGTGACCGATCTTGTAGCTGCATGCCTGCCCCGGCGAAGCGCAGTAGCGCTCGATTTCCCGCTGGACGCGGCCCCGGGCGAAGCCGGTGGTCGCGACCATGTGGTCGATCGCCTGCTCGCGGGTCCAGCGCTTGTGGTTGAGCCCGGTATCGACGACCAGCCGCTCGGCCCGGAACAGGAAGGACTGGAGATAGCCCGCCCGCTCGAGGTCCGTATAGCCTCCAAGCTCCTCGGCAAGCTGCTCGGCATATAGGGCCCAGCCCTCGCCATAGGCGGAATAGAAGGCGATGCGGCGGAGCATCGGCAGCTCGCCCGCCAGCTGGGCGATGCTGAGCTGGAGGTGGTGGCCTGGAACGCCCTCGTGATAGGTGAGCGCCGGCAGGGAATAGCGCGGCCAGTCAGCGGTGGACTTGAGGTTGATGAAATAGATTGCCGGGCGCGAACCATCGAGCGTCGCCTGGCGGTAATAGCCGTTCGAGGCGCCTTCCTCGATCTCGGGCGGCACCCGCCGGATTTCGAGCGGCTGCTTGACCTCGGACTTGAAGGCGCGTGGAAGCTTCGCCGCCATCGCCTTCACGCCCTCGTTGAGGTCGGCGATAAGCCGTTCCCTCCCGGCATCGTCGTTGGGGTAGAGCTGGTCGGGTCGGCTGTTCAGCTGGGTCAGGCGTTCGCCGACCGTGCCACTGGTGAGCCCGGCCGAGCGAAGGATCCGGTCGAGGTCGGCGCTGATCTCGGCCACCTGCTCGAGCCCGATCTGGTGGATTTCGTCGGCAGAATAGCTGGTGGTCGTCGCCTCCGCGAGGGCGGCCGAATAAATGGCATCGCCGTTCGGTATCCGCCAGATCCCGTCGCCCGGGACGGTGCTCGGCCTGAGACCCTTGATCGCCGCCATCTCCCGGTCGAGTGCGGGGTAGACCTTGTCGGCAATGATCTTGGCCGCGCGGGAACGCCAGTCGCCGGCGACATTGGCAGCCGCGGCCCGCTCGGCGATCGAATTGGCCATTCCGCTCTCGCCGGGAGCAGGAGAGCGCAGTTCGCCGAGCTGCTTGAGCGCGAGGTCCAGCGCCCATCCCGGGGCGAGCAGGCCTTGCCCTGCCTGGCGCCGGACCTCGGCCGTTTCATTGTCGAGGACGGTGGAGAATTGCTCGAGACGGGCCAGATAGGCTTCCGCGTCGCTGGCGTTGTCGATCGTGTGGGCGCTGTGCAGGAAGTCGGGTATCGAGAAATAGGCGCCGTCCTGCTGGCTCACCTGATAGGGGCTCTGCGGGTTGGAGATATCGAATTTCGTCGGTCCGACATTGCTGGTGCGAAGGTCCCACAGCACGACCTCGCGGTTGAGCGCCGCTGCTTCCGACAGGCTCGCTTCCGGGACATTCTCGAGCCAGCCGATGAACTTCTCCGTGCGCCTCGCCTCCTCGCGGCGTGCCTCGGCGACCGGCCTCGTGTCGAGCCTGGAGCGAAGCGGTGCAAGCTCGCCCTTGTCGAGCCCAAGGAAGGTCGCGCCGAGAGGCGAAGTTCGAACCTGCTCCTGGAAGATCTGCTCGAACAGCGCGTTCAGCGCCGCGTCGCCGCTGCTGCCCTGTTGCACCAGTGCAAGCGCGCTCGCCGGGCCGCCGACCAGCATTGGCCCGCAAATCGCCGCACCGCCCGCCATGAGAAATTGCCGACGGTCCATCACTGTCCTCCCGTTCCATCGCTTTTGGCCGGGAACGATAGGGCGGGGAGTGGAGCCCGCAAGCTCCTTCGTCGAACGGACCCCTACGCTTGCAGACGATATTGCTTCATCAGGTCGTAGAGCGTCGGCCTGCTGATGCCGAGCAGCTTGGCTGCACCGGAAATATTATTCTCGGTTCGGCTCAGCGCCTTGCGGATCGCACGGCGGTCGGCGACCTCGCGCGCTGCTCGAAGGTTGATCGGCAATTGCTCGCCGGTCCCTGTCGCGGCGGTCGGAAGGTCAAGGTCGGCGGCGGTGACCAGCTTGCCATCGGCCATGATGACCGCTCGCTTCACCCGGTTTTCGAGTTCGCGGACATTTCCCGGCCAGGAATAGGAATCGACCAGTTCCGCGGCGTCGGGCGCGAGTCCCTGGACCTTGGGGTTCATTTCCCTTGCAAACCGCCCGACGAAGGTCCGGGCAAGCAGCACCGCGTCCCCGGACCGCTCGGCGAGCGACGGGATCTTCACCACCATTTCGGCAAGCCGGTAATAGAGATCGTCACGGAAGCTGCCCTCGGCGATCATCGAGTCGAGGTCACGGTGCGTTGCGCAGACGATCCGAGTGTCGACCGGGATTGGCGCGCGTCCGCCGATCCGCTCGATGACCCGTTCCTGGAGAAAGCGCAGCAGCTTGACCTGGAGCGGCAGCGGGATGTCGCCGACCTCGTCGAGGA
>CAZQLI010000193.1:0-4202 GCA_964594145.1 uncultured Sphingomonas sp.
CCCGAGAATTCCCGGAGCGCCCAGACCATCGCGTCCAGCGGATTGGTGATGCAGATGACAAAGGCGTTCGGCGCATGGGCCCGGATGCCCTCGCCAACCGATTTCATGACCTTGAGGTTGATGCCGAGAAGATCGTCACGGCTCATGCCGGGCTTCCGCGGCACGCCTGCGGTCACGATGCAAACGTCCGCTCCGGCGATATCGGCATAGTCGCTCGTTCCCTTGAGCGAGGCATCGAACCCGTCGACCGGGCCGGCCTGGGCGAGGTCGAGCGCCTTGCCCTGGGGGATGCCTTCCGCGATGTCGAACAGGACGATGTCACCCATTTCGCGCATCGCCGCGAGGTGGGCGAGCGTACCGCCGATCATTCCCGCGCCGATCAGCGCAATTTTCTTGCGAGCCATGGAGCCTTTGGTCCCCTTGATGAGCGTGTGAGTCCGGTGCCGCGGAAAAGCGGCGTTGGATTTGGCCGGCGCTCTAGACCGGCTCTCCGCGCGGGGCAACCTCTGGCACTGGTGATCGTCGCCCTGCCGGCAACCGGCACCCATTTCACCACCGTTCAACTGCCTGAACGGGAGGCTCATGGACCGTTAACCGCGGTTCGATCATTATTGCCGCCATGAAACATCTTGTTCTCGTCGCCGGCATCGCCGCGCTTGCAGCAACCGCCCCGGCCGTCGCCAAGCCGGGTCATGCCCGGGGCCACGGGGCCCACGGGGTCGGCCATGGTGTCGGCGGATGCCCGCCAGGTCTCGCCAGCAAGGGGTGCATGCCCCCTGGCCAGGCGAAAAAACTCTATGGCGTCGGCCATCGGTTCGACCGGGGCTTTGCCGGCTGGACCCCGTATGACCAGATCCCGTACGACCTTCGCAGCCGCTATGGCCTCAGCCCCCACGGACGGTACATCTATGACCGCAACTATATCTACCAGGTCGATCCGGCGACCTATGCGGTAAGCCGGGTCCTCAGCGCCATATTGCGCTAGGCCCGCTTTTCAGAAAAACGGAGATGCCAGCGAGGGGCGGCCGCGAGGAGCTGCCGCCCCTCCCTATCAACCGGCCAGGTCCTTCAGGACCATCTCCCAGAAGAGAATATTGTCGTAGATCGCCCGGACCGGCATGCGCTCGTCCAGCCCGTGCGCCCGTTCGTCCTCTGGCGAGATGATCCAGCTTCCGTCCATCCCGTAGACCGGCGTGCCCGCCTCCCGGAAAAAGGCTCCGTCCGTCGCCCCGGCAGACATGTAGGGGCTGACGGGAATATCCTTTCCGTTGAGCGCGGCAACCGCGGCCTGGTAGGCATTTGCAACATCGTCCCGGTGCGGCGACACCGGGGTAGCCCGGCCGAGATAGTCGCTGTTCTTGCTTACCTCGACCCCGGCGCCGGCGATCCGCTTCAGCTCGGCCTCGACGGCGTCCGGCGAGACGCCGGGCATGATCCGGCAGTTGATCGTTGCCTTCGCTGTCTGCGGCAGAGCATTGTCGGCATGGCCGGCGGCCAGCTCTGTCGCAACGCAGCGCGTCCGGGTGAGCCCGGTCTCGAGCTCATTGGCCTCGATCGCGTCGGCAGCAGCGCCGTCCTCCTCATTGGCAAGCCAGGCCCGGATCGCCTTGCCAAGCTCGCTGTCGCCTTCCTGGCGCGCGCGAAGCTTGAAATAGCCCCGGGTGGTCTCGTTCAGCATCGGCTCGAAACGATGGGCTTCCAGCTTTTTCAGCGCCGTGGCCAGCTCGTAAATGGCATTGTCCGGCCGGGGCCTGCTGGAATGGCCTCCGCGGTTGTGCACCGTGAAATAATAGCTCTGGTAGGTTTTCTCCGCGGTCTGGAGCGCAAAGCCGAGCGGGCTTCCATTGGCAAGGAATGCGCCGCCCCCGCCATCGGAATTGAGTGCAAACTCGGCGTCGGTCAGCGACCGCCACTCGGTCGCGCCAAGGAGAGCGCCGTGCCCACCGGTTTCCTCGTCGCCCGAGAAAAAGAGGATGAGGTCGCGATTTGGCTTCCAGCCGGATTTCTTCAGCTTCAGGAACGAGCCGACCAGGCCAACCATCCCGGCCTTGTTGTCATAGGTCCCCCTGCCCCAGAAATAGCCGTCGCGTTCCACGAGCTTGAACGGATCTTCCTTCCAGTCTTCCCGCTTCGCCTCGACGACGTCCATATGGGCAAGGAGGAGAATGGGCTTGTGGGAAGGCTTTTCGGCCCGCCACCGGGCGATAAGGGCGACCGTCTTGTCGCCGGGTTCACCCTCATAGGGCATGATCTTGATGTCTTCGGCCCGAAATCCGGCAGCCTTCAATTCGCCGGCAAGATACTCCGCAAGCCGCGGCACCTCGCCGCGGCCCGCGACCGTCGGGATCTCCACGGATTTCTGGAAAATCTCCCGGGTCTTCGACTGCCAGTCGGCGTCGAGCCTCGAGGCCTGGGTGACGATTGCGGGCGACTCGGCGACAGCGACGGTTGCCATCGCGAGCAGTGGTGCGGCGAGCAGGATGCGCAACTTGTCCCTCCCTGATTTGGAAGGGAAGGCTAGGCCGCTGCCCCCGGGCCCGCAAGCATCCCGTGGCCCTCGCCGAGATAGTCGCTGCTCTGCATTTCCTCGAGCCTGCTGACCGTCCGATCGAACTCGAATCGCCCGTCGCCTGACTGGTAAAGCCCGGCCGGCCGGGCATCGGCCGCGGCAAGCAGCTTCACGCGATGCTCGTAAAGCGCATCGATCAGAGTCACGAAGCGCGCCGCCTCGTTGCGCATTTCGCGCGTCATTACCGGAATGCCAACGATGATCACCGTGTGGAAGCGCCGGGCGATGGCGAGATAGTCGGCGGCACCGCGCGGCTCGCCGCACAGCCTCCTGAACGAGAAGACAGCCACGCCCTTGAGGCTCTTGGGGACATGAAGTGTCCTGCCGCCGCCGATGTCGAGCTCCTCGGCCGGGACATGGGCCCGGTCCTCGACCGGGTAATCGGTGAGCCTGAAAAATGCCTCGCTGAGTTTTGCCGTCGCTTCCGGCCCGTTCGGGACCAGCCAGGTCTGGAGGCCCTTCATCCGGTCCAGCCTGTAATCGACCGGCCCGTTGAGCGGCAGCACCTCGAGCCTTGACTGGATTAGCTCGATGAACGGGAGGAACAGCTCCCGGTTCAGCCCGTCCTTGTAAAGGTCGACCGGGGGCCGGTTGGAGGTAGTCACCAGCCTGACGCCCTCGTCCAGCAAGGCCGTGAACAACCGCGACATGATCATCGCGTCCGCGCTGTTGGTGACCATCATCTCGTCGAAGGCAAGGAAGCGCACTTCCCCGGCGATGTCGCCTGCAACCTGGATGACCGGGTCGCCTTCCCCGCCTTTCCGGGCCTCGCGGAGCCGTTCATGGACCTCGAGCATGAACGCATGAAAATGGGTCCGGCGCTTTGGAACGATGTCGATATGCTCGAACGCGAGGTCCATGAGCATCGACTTGCCTCGCCCGACCCCGCCCCAGAGATAGACCCCGGTACTGCCTGTCCGGCTGCTTCGTCCGACGAGTCTCGAGAGAAACCCGTCCCGGGCCTGGGCTCCACGGGCAAAACGATCGAGCGCCGCGACCGCCCTTGCCTGGTCGGGATCGGGTTTGAGCTCGCCGGCGGCGACCAGGGCCGCATAGGCCCTACCGACGGGGCCCGTCATCACCCTGCGCGGGAGCGTTGGGCCGGGTCACGCGCTTCAGCGTCCCGGTGAAACTGTGGGTCGGCTTGCCTTCCTGCTCGCAATGGCCCGACAGGAACACATGGCCGCCCCTGGTCTGGCCGACGAGCCGGACGACTGCATCCAGCGGCACCCCGATCCGACCACGGGCAATGAAATGGGTCGAGCAGTCGAGGGTCACATAGTGCCCCTCGTCCATGCCAGCGCAGCGGCCTCCTGCAAAAAGGCTCATGTCGATGAAGCTCATCACCGCGCCGCCGTGGATCGAGCCTCCCATGTTGAGGTGCATTTCGGTGGGGAACATGCGCGTTCTCGCCTGTCCCTCGCCCTCTGGCCGGAACAGGAGGCGCCCGGTCTGCGCCGCGAAGCTGCCACGCGGGAAATCACCCCAGCTGTACCAGCCGGAATGCTCACTGTCCTCCACCGCACCGGCGGGAAGGGTCAAGCCGCGCGCTCCGCGATCAGCTTCTTGGTCTCCGCAATGGCCTTCGCCGGGTTGAGACCCTTGGGGCAGACATTGGCGCAGTTCATGATGG